>JAZQLT010000141.1:0-8953 GCA_045542815.1 Candidatus Scatosoma sp.
GAATATCATCGCTCTTCGTACGAACGGGGAGTTTATCAAGCTCAACGCCGTCAACGCAGGCGTAGCGGACGTGAAAAAAGCGGTGGAAACAGCGCGGGAAAACCTGAAACTGTACGGTAAACGTACCTATCTTCTCTTGGACGAGTGCCACCGCTTTAATAAAACGCAAAGCGACTCGCTGCTTCCCGCAATCGAGCAGGGTACGATTATTTTCATCGGTTCGACGACGGAAAATCCCTATGCCTCCATGACCCCTGCAATCGTCTCCCGTTGCCGTGTGTTTGAGTTTAAGCACCTGACCAAGGAAGATATCTTGGGCGCTTTGAAGGCGGCGCTTAAAAGCCGTCATAAGGGACTTGGGAAACAGAAAATCATCGCGGACGAAGAGGCGATAGAGCACATCGCGGAAATGGCGGGCGGGGATCTTCGCTCGGCTTACAACGCTTTGGAGCTTGCCGCGCTCACGAGCGCGCCCGATACGGACGGCAACGTGCGCATTACCCTTGCGGATGCAGAGCAGTCCATTCAAAGAAAGGCGCTCTCCTACAATCAGGACGCGTTCTACGATTTTCTTTCCGCGTTTTGTAAATCGCTCCGCGGCAGCGACGCCAATGCGGCGCTGTATTATGCTATGCGGCTTATGGAGGGGGGGTGCGACCCCATGATCGTTGCAAGACGGTTGGTTGTGCACTCTGCCGAAGACGTAGGCATGGCGGATCCGAGAGCGTTACAGCTTGCAACCTCGGCAATGTATGCTTTGGAAAAAATCGGGTATCCCGAAGCGCGGATCCCGCTCGCCGAAGCAATCATCTACGTTTGCGAAGCGGAAAAGAGCAATTCGGTGGTGAACGCTATGTACGCGGCGGTAAAAGACGCGCGGGAAATGCGGGACGACAATATCCCCGCATACTTAAAGGATAACAGCTTTGGCAGTAAGGAAGATAAGGCGCAAAGCAGAGCGTATAAATACCCGCACGACTACGGCGGGTACGTGGAACAGCAGTATCTGCCCGATTCGTTAAAGGATAAAATCTATTATACGCCGGGCAATAACGGCTATGAAAACGAAGTGAAAGAAATTCGTATTAAAAAGGGGAAAAAACAGTAAACGGGCATACCGTGTACGAGTTTAAGAATAAAGATAAGGAGGAAAAAGCATGAAGAAATCATTGCGAAGCATTATGGCATTGTTTTTAGTGGGCTGTACGGTGTTTGCAGGGTGTCAGAATTTTGACGATCTCATTCCCGAAGAATTTGGCGAATGGGAGAACAACTACATCTACCGCGGAAACGTACGCAGTAAAACGACGGGCGAAGATTGGGAATATCTCGTAACCGAAATTTCCGACGAAGACTTTACATACCAAGTGCAAAGCTGCGCGGACTATGCAATCTTAGGCGACGATATCTACATGTGTTTGAATTTCGCGTACGTGGACGACGGTAGCAGCGCATTTACAAGCGGTATCGTCAAATACAACGTGCAAAGCAAAACGCAGGAAAGCGTGTGCATAAGCCCTGAGTTTGCTACGGAAGGCGAGCCTTCGAGTACAAAAGTGAGCTACTATCCTTATTCCATCGAAAGCCTGTCGGAAAACGGTCTGCTACTGTATGGACGCAAAGTAAGCGTAACTTATGATGAGAACGGCGCGCAGAATAATTACAGCAACCAAACGTTGCACTACGTTATGGATTTTGAAGGCAACGTCGTGGAAGAATCCGCGTTCAATTATACGTATTTCGCGCGCGTGAGCGATCAGTACTGGTCGAATACCGATTATAAGGACGATAAATGGTGCTTCTACTACGTTACGTGGGGGATGCAAGAACCCGTGCTCGTGTGCGAGAAGAGTTACGCCGAGTATGAGTTCAAGACGACCTTTATAGAAAAGAACGGCGCAGTAGGCTTTTTGATCGAATCCATGAAAAAGCAAGAAGACGGCGCAAACGGGAACGTGCTTGCCAAGCTGGAATTTTACAATATAAAAACCAATGCGCTGACTACCCTTTACGAAGGCGCAAAGTATGCGGACTGGATTCATATCCCCGAAAACGAATACTTCGTTACGTACGAGCATAAGACGATCACCTACGAATACCGCGAAGGGCTTTTCTCGCCCAAGAAGCAAGAGCAGGTAGAGACGAATACCGATTGCGTTTTGTATCAAATCGTCTATTCCGAAAACGGCGCGGAAATAAAGACGGCGTGCGATTTCGGGGCAAAGAAAGACTTTACGGATATCCGCGCGGTAGTAAACGGCAAGGCGTACCTGCACGGCACTTGGTACGTGGAAGACGCATACGGTTGCATGGGCGGCGGTATGCAGCAGGGCTACTATGAAGTCGAGCTTCCCTCGGGTGAGATTGACGAGCTGGAAAGGGAAGAGCTTGATGCGGCGGAAGACGAAGCGTTCGGTCATTACGCGCGGCAAACGGGTGTAGTTTGCGGGAATTACGTGTATTACCTGCAAAGTGAAAAGCTGACAACGGTCGGCAACACGAATAGCTACGCCTATCTTTTGAAGCGTTACGACACGGACGAAAAAAAGACGGACGTCATGCAGCTTTGGCACGCGAATTATTCTCAAACCGGAGAAAAATACTGCGAAGAAATGTGGCGAAGAGTAGGCGGGGACTTAGAAGAGTTTATCGTAAGGAATTATTAAAGCAGGCAGATAAAATATGAAGTGTTTATATTGCAATTGCACGGACAGTAAGGTGGTGGATTCTCGCGCCTCGGACGACGATAAAGCCATAAGAAGGCGCAGAGAATGCACGGGCTGCGGCAGGCGGTTTACGACCTATGAAACGATCGAAGTAACTCCCGTTTTGGTGGTAAAGAACAACGGCACGCGTCAGTCCTATAACGAAGAAAAAATCCGCAACGGGATTATCAAATCCTGTGAAAAACGCCCTGTGCCCATGCAGGTGATCGACGAAATGGTCGCGGATATTTCCAAGCAGGTATATAACAGCATGGAAAGCGAAATCACGACCAAAGCAATCGGAGAAATGGTCATGGAGCGTTTAAAAAAGGTGGACGAAGTGGCGTACGTCCGCTATGCGTCCGTTTACCGCTCGTTCAAGGACTTATCGTCTTTCATGACGGAGTTAAAGCAGATGATGAAGGCGGATAAGGCGGAGAAGAAGAAAGAAATCTAACCTTTGACGGCGTATATGCGGCGCAATACTTTGTCAGGCTTGCTTGCAGCTCCGCCGTCTTATCCAAGTGCTATACGAAAAAAATTATGAAATCTATGAAAACAAAACTTATTTCCGTTGGGGGCGTTAAGCTCGGCGGCGGGGAAAGCGTAAAAATTCAATCGATGACGACAACGAAAACCGCGGATATAGAAAAAACCGCGGCGCAGATTGCTTTGCTGGAAAAAGCGGGGTGCGAAATCATCCGCGTGGCGATCGCGGACGAAGCGGACGCTTTGGCGGTGAAAGCGGTCAAGGAAAGAATAAAAATTCCGCTCGTTGCGGATATTCATTTTTCCCCCAAACTCGCCGTTATGGCGATCGAAAACGGTGCGGATAAAGTGCGTATCAATCCCGGCAATATCGGCGGGGAAAGGGAAATACAGTACGTTGCCGATTGTGTGAAAGCGCACGGGATCCCCGTTCGTGTAGGCGCAAATACGGGGAGTATTGAAAAAAACTTTCTTCAAAAGTACGGCAGGAGCGCAAACGCGCTCGTGGAAAGCGCGCTGTATAACGTCGGGATTTTGGAGAAGTTCGGCGTACAGGATATCGTCATCTCTGTGAAGGCGTCGGACGTAAAATTGACGGTGGACGCGTACATGCTGCTTGCAAACCGTACTTCCTATCCCTTGCATTTGGGGGTTACGGAAGCGGGTACTACGGAAGCGGGGATTGTCAAAAGCGCGGTGGGGATCGGCAGCCTACTGCTTAGCGGCGTCGGCGATACGATTCGCGTGTCTTTGACGGACGATCCCGTTCGCGAAGTGTATGCCGCGCAGCAGATCTTGCGCGCTTGCGGGCTGGACGAAGAGTTTGTGGAAGTGGTTGCCTGCCCCACCTGCGGAAGGTGCGAGTGGGAGAGTATGTCGCTTGCAGAGCAGGTAACGCAGTTTGTGCGGCCCTATAAAAAGCGCGCGAAGATCGCCGTGATGGGGTGCGTGGTGAACGGCCCGGGCGAAGCCAAGGATGCCGACCTTGGGATTGCGGGCGGAAAGGGCGTGTGTTTGATTTTTAAAAAGGGCGAGCCGTATAAAAAGGTACCCGCAGAGCACGCAAAAGAAGAATTTTTCAAGGAAATAAAGGGGTTGTTAGATGGCGAGTAAGGTATCGGAATATTTGGAAAATATCCGCAAAAACGAGGGGTTAAAAAACGCGATTTTGTGCGGGATTACCCTTTCAAAAAAAGAGAATACCGCAGAGTTTTTTCTCGTAACGGATAAAACCTATTCCTTAAAAGACGAAGCGGCGGCGCGGGCGATCTCCGAAGAATATCTCCCCCAAGGCTTTTCCGCACGGGTCAAAATCGTGAAAAGAGTCCCCGATAAAGAAGGCTTGCAAAAGCGCATTTTCGAGTATATCCAAAGGACCTTTCCCGCGGCTTCCGCGTTCTTGGAAGAAGGAAATATCGAAGTGGAGCTGTTGCAAAGCGGGGCGAATTTTTACGTGGATATCGCTTCGGGAGAGCAATCTCTTTTCACGTCGGGGAAAATACTCGATGAAGTAAGCAGGTATTTATCGAGCGTATTTTGCGGCACCTTTTTCGGGAACGTCCGTATCGTGGAAAAAGCCGCGCCGAGTGCGGAGCTTTTAAACGAGATTTCCGAAAGCGACGACGAAGACGTTTTGCCCGTGGAGATACGCCGTTTCCCCATTTGCGACTACGAAAAAATCGACGGCGTGGACGAACCGTTAAAAACGGCAGTGTATATGGCAGACAGCCGCAACGTGGAAGGGAATTACGCCATTTGCGGTACGGTAAGCTATATCGAAGAAATCACCTACGTCAAGCACAACGAAACGACGGGCGCGGACGTGGAAAAGAGTCGCTTTTCTATATCCTTGACGGACGGTACGCTTTCGCTCAGAACGACGTACTTCCCCAAAAAAGCTACGGTGGAAAAGGTACGGGGTATCAAGATCGGGGATCAGATTGTGATCAGCGGGTCGAATGAAGAGTATAAAGGCTCGGTTTCCTTTAAGGCGTCTAAAATCAATTACGGTGCGCCCCCCGAAGGATTTGAACCGGTGGCAAGAAAGGGGAAACCCGTTCCCAAAGCCTACCACACCGTCTTTCCCGAACCGTACGTGGATTATATGCAGGCGGGGCTGTTCGACGATTTGACGAAGCCTGCGGATTTGAAGAATAACGTCTTCGTGGTGTTCGATTTGGAAACTACGGGCTTGAACAATAACCCCGCGATGGGCAGAATGGACAAGATTATCGAGCTTGGCGCGGTGAAGATCGTAAACGGCGAAATGACGGAAAAATTCTCCACCTTTGTGGCGTGCAAGGAAAAGCTATCGAGCGAAATTATTAACCTGACGGGTATTCACGACGAAGACCTTGTCGGCGCGCCCGAAATCGATAAGGTGCTTGCCGATTTTTACAAATTCACGGACGGCGCGTACCTTGTCGGGCATAACGTAACCTTCGACTACCGTTTCGTACAGTACTACGGCGAGCAGAACGGGTACATGTTCGATAAAAGGCAGTTCGATACGATGACGTTGGCGCAACAGGTGCTCAGGGGAAGATTGGCGAATTATAAGCTGAATACGGTTGCCGATTATTACGGCTTTACCTTTAATCACCACCGCGCGTTCGACGACGCGTGCGTAACGGCGAAAGTGTTTACAGAACTGGTAAAAGCCAAGGGCAGTTTGTAATTTTTTTCAAAAAGTCGTGAAAAACGCTTGCAAATTGCTTATAATAATGTTATAATGAGAATACTTAATAATAGTTTTGTTATTGAGAGTGGTGCAAGCCACTCTCAATCGTCTTATAAAGGCATATTGCGTTCCTTTAAGTCGAATAACAACCAAAAGGGAAAACATGAAAGTCAAAACGATACAGGAAATTCAAACCGCATTGCAACCGATTGCCGACGAAATGCAAATCGAAATCGTGGAAGTGGAATTCAAACAGGGCAGAGAGCCTGCGCTTACGGTGTATATCGATATCGAAGGCGGGGTGGATTTGGACACCTGTGAAAAATTCCACCGCGCAATCGATCCCGTTTTGGACGAAGTCGATCCTACGTTCGGCGCGCCCTACACGCTCAACGTATCCAGCCCCGGTCTTGACAGACCGTTAAAGACGGCGCGGGATTTTGAAAAATGCCAAGGCAAGAAAGTGGAAGTTAAGCTGTTTGCGCCCTTACAAGGCAAGAAGTTTTTTGAAGCGGTGTTAAAGGGGCACGACGAAGCCTGCGTGTATTTGGAAGACAAGAACGGCGAGATTAAGCTGGAAAAAGCAAAAATTGCCAAAATCTGCCGCGCGATCGATTTTGAAGCGCTTGGATTGTAAAAAAATAAAAATCAACGATAAATACGAAAATTCAACAGGAGATTGAAGACAATGGAAAACAAAGAGTTTTTTGCGGCGCTTACCGATTTGGTAAGAGAAAAGGGGATCAGCCAAGAAGCGTTTATCGCAACGTTTGAAAATGCGCTCGCGTCCGCGTACAAAAAACAATACGAGGGCGGTGCGGAAGTATCCGTTACGCTCGACCCTGAAAAGGGTACGATCGAATACCACGCTACCCGCTACGTCGTAGAAGAAGTAGAAGACAAGGATAAGGAAATTTCCTTGGAAGACGCCCAGGAGCTCAATCCCGATTATCAGGTGGGCGACGCGATCGTCAAAACCTTCCTGCCTAAGGATTTCAGCCGTATTGCCGCGCAGACAGCAAAGCAGGTTATCTTGCAAAAGCTGCACGAAGCGGAACGCGACAATACTTTCTCCGAATTTTCGGATAAGGAAGGGGAGCTCATGGAAGGCGTTATCCGTAAAATCGACGACCGTAACGTGTACGTAGAGCTTAGCGATAAGAAAATCGAAGGCGTAATGCCCCCGCAGGATAGAGTTCCCACCGAAAAATACGCCGTAGGCGATCGCTTGAAGGTGTTTGTAAAACGCGTGAAGAACAACGGTAAAAATTCGCAAATCGTTGTATCCCGTACCGCACAGGGCTTGGTGAAGAAGCTGTTTGAAGAACAGGTGCCCGAAATCGGCCAAGGGATCGTGGAAATCAAAGAAATCGCGCGTGAAGCGGGACACCGCACGAAAATGGCGATCCTTTCCAACGACGCGCGCGTAGATGCAGTCGGTGCATGCGTAGGCAACCGCGGCGCAAGAGTCAATGCGGTCGTGGAAGAACTCGGCGGCGAAAAAATCGATATCATTTTATGGAACGAAGACCCCTTGGCGTTCATTTATAAAGCGTTGTCGCCCGCAACGGTACTTTCCGTAACGGCGAAAGGCGAAAAGAGCGCAATGGCGATCGTGCCCGACGATAAGCTCTCGCTTGCAATCGGCAGAGACGGACAAAACGCGCGTTTGGCGGCTCGTTTGACGGGCTGGAAGATCGACGTAAAGAGTGCGTCTTCCCCCGAAGCGCAGGAAATCCTTGCGCAGCTTGAAAGCGAAGAAGCGGAAGAAGAAATCGAAGAATGAATTGCAAACCAGCGGTTTGCGTGAATTAAAACATGTCGCTAACGCGACGCGATATACCCTAACGGGTGCGATATATTGATGATACAATGCGATATACTCGCTGTGCTCGTGCGATATGCGTTGCAAAGCAACGCGTTATTGTAAATATTCCCACAGCGTTGCGCAAGCAACATATCGCGTTTGCGCAAGCAAACATATCGAAATTACAAAGTAAGTATATCGCATTTACCCAGTAAATATATCGCGTTTATCGACAGATAAACATAAGCGGGTGCCACCCGCAATCCACGCCGTAAGGCAATTCACCCATAGGAGGCTTTTATGCCCAAAACAAAAAAAATCCCCATGCGCATGTGTATTGCTTGCAGGCAAATGAAGCCTAAAGGGGAAATGACGCGCGTGGTTAAAAATGCCGACGGGGAGATTTTTCCCGATCCCACGGGTAAAGCTCCGGGGCGCGGCGCGTATATTTGCAGCGACGGAGAGTGTTTGAAAAAACTCACGGGGAAAAAGCTCTTGCATAAGACCTTTTCCGCCGACGTTGCTTCCGAAGTATATCGGGAAATAGAGGAGGAAGGTCTTGGAGAAAAGTAAGATCGAAACCTACCTTGGTTTTTGTATCCGTGCACGGAAAATCATTTTCGGCGCGGAAACGATTGAAAAACAGAAAAAAGGCGTATTTCTGCTCGTCATAGACGGCGGAATCGGAAAAAACTCGTTAAAGCCCATGCTAAGAGCACAGGAAAAGCTCGGCTGTCCGCTGTATATCACGGACGAAGGCGTTTTAGCGGAATGGGTACACCGCCCCGCAGTAAAAGCGGTGGCAATCACGGATAATCATCTGGCGTCGGCAATGCTTTCGGTTGCCGACGGCGAGCCGAAATTTAAATTGTATTCGGGAGGGAACAACTGAACCTATGGCAAAAAAATATGAAAACGTGGAGAAAATTGCAGGACTTTTAGACGATAATCAGCTTGGCGGTTTGCAAAAGCGTTTGTCTTCCACGGAAAAGAGCCTTGCGGAAATTTTAAGAAAGCTGTCCGCGTTGGAAGCGGAAAAGCAGGAACGCGAAGCGGCAGAAGCGGCGGCAAGGGCGGCGGAAGAAGCTGCTCGCCTTGCAGAGGAAGAAGCAGCGCGTATCGCAGCGGAAGAAAAGGCAAAAGCGGAAGCAGAAGCAAAGGCTGCTGAAGAAGCGAAAAAAGCGAAAAAGACAACCAAGAAAAAACAAGAAGAAAAGGTAGAAGCGGAAGAAACGCCCGCAGAAGAACCTGCGGCGGCGGTAGAGGAAGCGG
>JAZQLT010000142.1:0-3229 GCA_045542815.1 Candidatus Scatosoma sp.
GCGCGGATTTGGTTCTTTCGTATATGGCAATGTGAAAAGCGCTTTGAGCGCTTTTTCTTTTGCAAAAATATTGACAAAATCTAAAAATAATGTTAAAATGAAATTGCGACCAAATTGAATAGATTTTTTTCAAAGAAATATACTTCTCTGGTAGAGGTGTATTCTTTTCGCGTTACAAATTTTCTTTGAGAAGATCTGTTATTTCAATTTGTGTCGCAACAAAGCGAGAAGGGCATTTTTACGGGTGCCGACTTGCTTTGCAGGCGGCACTTTTATTTTATCTCAAAGGAGACATTTATGAAGAAGGCGAAAAGATTTTTGTTAGGGTTGCTGGCATGTTTGACGGCAACGTGTCTGAGCGTCGGTTTTGCTGGGTGCAAGGATGAAGAGACGGGTGCGGAGAGCGAGCAATCTTCGGTATCCGAGCAATCTTCGGTATCCGAACAATCGACGGATATCGAGCTGGTGTATGCCGAAGCACAAAATCTCGGTTACACGGGAACGTTGGAGGACTTTTTAGCCGCGCTCAAGGGTGAAAAGGGCGACAAGGGCGACACGGGTGCGCAAGGTGAAAAAGGCGACAAGGGCGACACGGGTGCGCAAGGCGAAAAAGGCGACAAAGGCGACACGGGTGCGCAAGGCGAAAAGGGAGACAAGGGCGTGGACGGCGTTGGTATAAAAAATATCTATATCAATGAAGACGGCGAACTTATCGTGGAGCTTACGGAAGGAGATCCCGTCAATCTCGGCGTGATAAACGGAACGCAAACGAACACAGAAGGCAACGGCTTGTACTATACTTTAAGCACGGACGGAAGCTATTACATAATGCGCGGCGTGGGTGCTTGCGAATCTCCCAAGATAGAGATTCCCGAAAGCTATAAAGGCTTACCCGTAAAGGAAATCGGCATGGGTGCGTTTTACATCGGGGGTGGGCTGACGGTTACAGAAGTGGTAATCCCCGATTCAGTGGAAAGTATCAATGAGGAGGCGTTTTACGGCTGTTGGAATCTCGAACGCATTACAATCGGCAAAAACGTGAAACGAATCGTGGAAGCGGCGTTTGACTGTCCGAAACTCATCGAAGTGTATAACAGATCTTCACTGGATATCGTTGCGGGTTCTTATACGCACGGCCGCGTGGGGGAATACGCGAGAAACGTATATACCGAAGAAGCGGACGCGGGGGTGTTTGCAACGGACGATAGCGGTTTTAGAACGTATGCTTTTGGCGGGCAAAAGATCTTGCTTTCTTACGCAGGCAGTGCGGAAGAAGTAACCCTTCCTGACGGCGTTACGGAAATCGGAAACGCGGTATTTTACGGTAATACGACTTTGAAAAAACTTACCATGCCCGATACGGTGAAGACGGTCGGAGAGAGAGCTTTTTACGACTGTATCTCGCTTGCGGATATCGAATTTTCCAAAAATATCGAAACGGTTGGATATCTTGCGTTCGAAAGTACGGCGTATTATGATAACGAAGAGAATTGGGAGAACGGTATCTTGTACGTTGGCAACGTGCTTTACGCCGTAAATCGAAACAGCGTTTCGGGTGAAATTACGATCAAGGACGGCGTGAAAACAATCCCCAGAGAAGCCTTTTATGGATGCAGTGAAATGACGGCAATCGCCTTACCTGATAGCGTAGTATCCATTGAAGCGTCCGCGTTCGCTTATTGCTATGGGCTTACGGAAATTACTTTTCCCAACAGCTTGGTATCTATTGGAACGTATGCGTTCAATTATTGTATCAACCTTTCCAAGGTCTTTATCCCCATCAACGTAACGATGGTTGGAGACAGGGCATTTGATTGCTGTTATTCTGTAGCTTTCTACGTAGAAGCGGAAAGTAAACCCGCGGGCTGGCCGAACGATTGGAGTATGTACGGCAGCGTGGTCTGGGGCTATGACGGCGAAGAAGGGGACGATGAGAACCAAGGCGGAACCGAGAGCGGCGGAGAAGAAGAACCGCCCACCCCCGATTGCGAAGAAGCGGGCGGACAGCATAGCTGGGCAGTGAAGACGGATGCGGCTACCTGTGAAAAAGCGGGGCAAAACATAACCTATTGCTCGGTGTGCGGTAAAGTATTCTCTTCCGCGGACGTAGCGGGGGATCCCGCGCTCGATCACGATTGGATACTCGTCGGCGGCACGGCTACGCCCTGTACGATCAATGACGAATGGGAGTATGCGTGTCAACGCGAAGGCTGTGAAGCACGCAAAAAAGAACCTGCTTACGAAACGCCCGCCGATCATTCGGGGTTGAAAACCGGGGAAACTTGCGAAACCTGCGGGTTTGAAGCGTACGTGTGTAACGAGGGTTCCCTTTTGGCGTATCACGCGGGAACGGGTATGCTTATCGCTGAATATTACGGCGAAACCGCAGGGAATGAATTTGACGTGTATTCTGGTCAGATATCCGTTATCTATATCTCCGAAAACGTCAAAACGATTGCAAGTAATGCTTTTGATGGCTACGCTATAACGCGCGTTGTATTTGCGGAGAATAGTACGTTAGAAACAATCGGGGGGTCGGCTTTGTGGGGCTGTAATAGGCTTAGCGAGATCGCGCTTCCCGACAGCGTAATTTCCATCGGCAATTCTGCGTTTCATGGTTGCAGTGGGCTTACGAGCATTTCTCTTCCTATAAATTTGAGTTCGATTGAATACGGGGCATTTTTTAATTGCTACAACCTTACAACGATTTCTATGCCCGACGGGGTAAAGAAGGTGGGCTATGACGTATTTGAAGGCACGGCTTGGTGGGAGAATCAAACCGACGGCGTGGTATATTTGAATAAGGTACTGTACGGCGTAAAAGGCTCCCTTCCGTTGAATACGACGATTACCGTGAAGGATGGCACGGTCGCGATTGCAGATCAAGCTTTTGACGGACAGGGCGGGCTGCGCGCAATCGAGTTTCCCGCAAGCCTTACCCATATCGGCGCGGAAGCGTTCCGTGGCTGTGCTGCGCTTTTGAGTGTACGTTCGGGCGGCTGCGTGGAATACGTGGGATGGAAAGCCTTTGACGGCACGGCGTATTATGCAAACGAAGAGAATTGGGAAGTCGGCGCGTTTTATTTCGATAAGGTGTTAATCAGGGTAAGCGCGTCCGCGGACTTGGACGTCTTCACGGTAAAAGAAGGAACGACTATGATCGCTGCGGAAGTATTCAATGAGTCCTTTATTAATAGCAATGGCAAAAAAATCGTGGTACCTATAAGCG
>JAZQLT010000143.1:0-6719 GCA_045542815.1 Candidatus Scatosoma sp.
TCTTCTCAAAGCACCGACGAGGAATCGCAGTCGGATAACGTTTCGGACTCTTCTAGCGATAGTTCGCAGGTCGATCCAAGCGATATCGCTGACGTTAGCGACTATCTGATCAACGATAGCGAGATTCCGCTTCGGCTTCAGTATGACGAAGAAGCGCCGATAACCAGCAGCGAACACGAGGGCGAAGCGACGTGGTATTCCGACGTGAGCTGGGAAAGGTTGTCGCTTCCCATCGGGAACGGATACGTCGGGGCGAACGTATTTGGCAGAACGGAAACTGAGAGAATACAGATTTCCGAAAAAACCATAGTCAACCCCCACTGGTTTGCGCCCCCTCACGGCATTTGTAAGGGTGGATTAAACAATTTCTCCGAGACCTTCCTTGATTTTGGGCATGCCAATAGCGGCGTTACCAATTATACGAGATATTTGGATTTAAAGACTGCCATATCGGGGGTAGAGTACGCTTATAACGGGGTGGAGTATTCCAGAGAATATTTTACTTCTTATCCCGATAAAGCTTTAGTGATTAAATTAGACGCCAGCGGCAGCGGAAATTTGGATTTTACGCTTCGTCCTACCGTTCCCTTTGAACAGGAATACATGGAAGAAGCGGGCGATGGGTTATCCAAGTACGGCACGGTTACTTCCAAAGTGGAAAACGGGGTCGGGAATATCGAATTATCCGGTAAAATGGGATATTACGATATCGACTTTTTAGGGCTTTACAAGGTATATACAGACGGCGGACAGGTTAGCGCTACTACTTGTACCAACCAGTATGGGGAGACAGACGGAACGATTACGGTCAGCGGGGCGACCAGCGCGTATATCGTCGTTACGCTTGGAACGGATTACGAGCTTTCCAGCAGAATCTTTACGGCTCCCGATAAGGAAAAACCCACCTTCCGTACCGATCTTGACGACACGAGAGAAAAAGTCGAAGGGGACATGACGGCGATTGAAAATCAAATTTCGGGGCTGTCTTTCGAAGAAGGGTATGCGCTCTTGAAAAATAGACACGTACAAGACCACTCTAATCTTTTTGGAAGAGTAACTTTGGATTTGGACTATAACGAGTCGGATTATGCGCTGACTACGGACGATTTGCTGAGCCGTTACAGAAAGGGCAATGCAAGCAGTTATTTAGAAATGCTCTTATTCCAATACGGCAGATACATGCTGGTGGCGTCTTCAAGAGAAGGGGCGTTGCCCGCGCACCTGCAGGGGGCGTGGAATACGTATAACAGCCCCATGTGGTCCAGCGGTTACTGGCATAACGTAAACGTACAAATGAATTACTGGCCGGCGTTTAGCACGAATTTGGCGGAAACGTTTACTTCGTACGTTGATTATAGCCAAGCGTTTATGAAGGAGGCACAGAACAATGCAACGCAGGTTGTTCAAGATTCTAATCCCGATCGGCTCGGTCAGGACGGCGGGAACGGTTGGACGATAGGCGTTGCGGCATCGCCCTATATGATAAAAGGCGATCCTTCTCCCGGTAACTTAGGTTTTACAACGCAGATGTTCTGGGACTATTATGCGTTTACGCAAGATAAAGAGCTTCTTGAAGAAGTCGTTTATCCCGTTTTATATTCTGCGGCGCAGTTTATTACGAAAATCGTGAAGCAAGACGAAAACGGGAATTATCTGGTGGAAGTGTGCGATTCTCCCGAACAATACGTGGACGGCAAATGGTATTACACGTCGGGGACTACTTACGCGCAAAGCTTTGCGTATCTCAACAATTATAACTTATTGCGGGCGGCAAAGGATTTAGGCATAGAAGTTACCGATTCGGACGTTTTATCTAAAAAAGAAAATGCCGCTTTGAAAACCGTTTTAGAACAAATTGAAAAATACGACCCGATTATCGTAGGGCTTTCGGGGCAAATAAAAGAATTCCGTGAAGAAAAATACTATGGAAATTTGGGACAATGGCAGCATAGACATATTTCTCATTTGGTCGGCTTGTTCCCCGGTAATATCATCAATTCGAGCACGCCTGCTTGGTTAGACGCAGCCAAGGTCGTTTTAACCGAAAGGGGAGACGGTGCCGGGGTAGGCTGGGCGCGCGCTTATCAGCTGGGCTTATGGGCAAAAACGTTGGAAGGGAATAAAGCCTATAACGTTTTAGAAGCTTTTATAAACGAGCATGTTGCGGATAATTTATGGGATTTGTACGACGGCAAATACAACCGCGGCTTCCAAATCGAAGGAAATCTCGGCGTTACCGCAGGTATAGCGGAGATGCTTCTTCAAAGCGACGCGGGTTATATCGAACCGCTTGCGGCACTTCCCGACGCTTGGGCTACGGGTTCTTATACGGGCTTGGTTGCAAGGGGTAATTTTGAAGTAAGCGCGGCTTGGGAAAACGGTCTTGCGAAATCCTTTAATATCGTATCCAAAGCGGGCGGGAAAGCGACCGTTCGTTGTCCGTCCATTACAAGCGCCGTCGTTAGAGACGCTAACGGACAAAGAGTAAACTACACGGTTGACGGCAATAATATAATTTCTTTCGACACGGAAGCAGGTCAAACGTACGTTGTTTACGGTTTTAAAGCGCAGACTAAGCTGGACGCGCCGCAAGCGTTTACCTATACGAGAGATGGGTTTAACGAGTTTAACTTTACTTGGCAAGAAGTAACGGGCACAGCAAACTATAACGTGTACGTTGCGGTAGAGAGTCAGCCCGATTATACGCTGCTTGGAACGACTGCCGAAAACAGCTTTACCTATCTTCCTGCGGCAGAAAATACGAATGCCAGAATGACGTTCGCCGTTACGGCGGTGGCTTCCGATTCGGCTGAAAGCCAGAGAACGCTTTGCTATTATAATCCCATTGAAATCGTTGACGGCATAACGATAGACGGGATAAAAGAAGAGTTGTACGGAACGAATTTCGATACCGTGTTATTGAACGACGACAGAAGCTATACCATTTCCGCAGTGAAGACGGAGAGCGGTGTATTTATCTACGCACAAGGTGTTTTCAATACCTGCGCGAAAGACGTTACCGCTAACTCTTGGGACCAAAAGACGGCATTTGAGTTTAGGTTAAACGGCGGGAAACAATCCTACGTCAACGTGCTCAAACAGTTTTCCGGGGTTACGCATTTCTCCTACGGCGTAGAACAATTGCCGAATGGGAAATATCAGCATACCGTAGAGCTGTTTGTGGAAAAAGCGCTGATTGAGCATTGGTCGGATACGGAAGACGTACAAATCAATTACGCATGGAAAACGCCGTCGGAAAACGCTTATATGATCAGCGATATGGTGGATTATCAGCATATCGATTGGAACGTAGATTGGCATAGCTACCATAGACTTGGCGGATTATCCACCTACTACGCGCCCATGCAGGCGAACTTGTTTGCTTCCGAAAGCGGTTTGAAATATGCGACCGTGGACGGTGTGGACGGCATAATGTCCGCGGAAGAATATACGGGCACGTCTTATAGCGCAAGCAATAGCGCCAACACAACAAACGCTACGTTAAACGGCAAAGTGAAAGACGGAGATTTGTATCTTGCGTTTACAATCACGCACGGCGCTTGGTCTGTTTATGATAACGGCGTAGGCAATTGGTGGAAAAACGATAACATTGAAATGTACGTTAACGGACAAAAAATGGTTATCCTGTTCGTCAACGGACAAATGGTTCTTCCTTCTTACTGCACGAGCGGTACAGCCGTTACGACAACGAATGCAGACGGTACGTTGGTTACTGTGCTCGAATTATACGTGCAAGGGGATTTGCCTGTTTATAAGCTTCAAATCGGTATAAACGGAACCGGTTTCGGTTGGATAGGCATGATGTGGGATCAAAACCTCGGTGCGGTTACCGAAAACGGCGTAACGAAATCCGCGCCTATCACGCTTGGAAACGACATAGTGTTAGACGGCAATTTCACCGATAGCATTTGGACGGAAGGGGGAAAGGCGAACGCTATTTCCACAACCGCCAACGGCGCGTCTGTAAAGATGATAGGCACAAAAACCGCCGACGGGGTTTACTTAGGCGTTACCGTTGATCACACCGTTGCACCTACAACTTTGTTAAAGGATCCCAACGCATGGTACTCTTACATGAACGTAGAGTTCCGCTTAAACGGCAGCGACGCCGTTATATTGCATACGGTAAAGAACCAGAGCAACGCGACGGGATTTTTGGGCTATTGCACAACCGTAGAAAATGCAGACGGGACTTATACTTCTACTTTTGAAATATTCGTTCCTAATGCGGTCGTAGGTATTACTTCCAATCAAACGCAAGTGGATATGAGTGCGGGCGGCTGTTTCGAAACGGGATTTGTCGGTTTGTTCGGCAATACGAATTGGGCGGCGACCCACGTCATTTCCGAAAACGGGATCATGGCGAAAGCTTAATAAAACAATGCAGTATAAAAAAGCGCGACATTGTCGCGCTTTTTCTTTTGATAGGGGGCAGGTGTGCGATGAACTATGCCGCAAGCTCTTTAAACAGGCGCACGGCAAGCACGGTCATATCGTCTTTGGCAACGCCGCCGTAGGCTTGCAGGGCGCGCTCCAAAAGGGTATCGGCAAGCTGCTGAGGGTTGTGCATGGGTATGCTTCGGAGTACCTCGTATAAATCCGCGCTTGCGCCAAAAGCGTCGGAAATCCCGTCGCTGATAAATACGAGCACGTCGTTTTCCGACAGCGCGTACTCCGCCGTGGCGGGGTGCAATGCGTCCAAGATGCCCAAGGGCAGAGACGCGTTTTCCAACACCTTGACGGTATTCCCCGACAGAATAAAGCCCATGGGCGAACCGATTTTTACGATATCCGCCTTTCCGTCGTTGAGATCGACGATCGCGATATCCACACAGGCAAAGCTCTCTTCCTTATTAAAAGTAAGCAGCTTATTGACGGTGGAAAGGACAAGGGGAGAAGGCATTTTCGCGCGGTAAAAGCTTTCGAGTAAGGAAATGGTGCTCTCCGAGATCTGCCGTGCGTATTCGCCGCTGCCCATGCCGTCGGAGAGTGCGACCATGAACCTGCTTTCATCGATTTTGATTACGGAATGGGTATCTCCGCTCGCCGTTTCTCCCGCTTTACGCGTGCAAGCGACCCCAAATGCCGCGTCATAGCAGGGCTTTTTGCGCAAGATGCAGCAGAACTTGTTTTGGCTGAGCGTCAGCCTTTGCGAAATCATCATCGTTTGCCCCAAAACGTGGGAGGCGACGGCGGCGATCTTTTTGACGTCCGCTTTTCCAAAGGTGATCATGGAAAGGCAGAGATCGTCTTCATCGCCGTAGATAAGCACTTCTGAACAGACAATCCCCGCGCCAAGCAGGGCAACCGTAAAGGCGCGTTCCTTTTCCGTGTAAAGCCGCAGCGGTTCGCTCTGTTCCAACGCAAGGTTCTTCAAAATCTCGCTTACACCCTGCGCTTGGTTGGCGAGTAAAGCTCTTCCCGACGCGGCGTTTTCCGCTTCCAACATATATTTGCGGTAATCCGCAAGCTGATGGTTAAGCGTATATAGGAGAGTGCTTTGGTTTGCGCAAAGCTCGGAAAGATTGCGCGGAACGTCGATAAGATTGACCCTTCCCTTGACGCAGCCGATCTCGATAAGCGCATTCAACGCGGCCATGCCCCCATTGTCTATGCAGTTTTGACGGTCGGGGCAGGCGGCGCACACCCTTTCCTGCACGCTGCTTAAAATAAAGTTTTTAGCGGCGGTCTCCGCTTCGCTTGAAGAAAGAGAAGAAAAGGTGGCTTGGATCTCGCGGAAGACGGAAGAAAGCTCGAAGAGCTGTTCGCCCACTGCGCTGCGGTTGCGATTGATAGCGATGCGGGAAAGGTGCTTTTCGCGGTAAAAGACCAGTTTATTTTCCATTTCCCGCACGAGCGGGGTGGGGAGCAGCACGAAAAAGAGCGCGGGAAGCAGTGCGGAGAGCAGAGCTGGCACGAGCGTGGGGGCGGGATAAGCGTATAACCCGTCTAAATACCCGTAGGTGAAGAATAAGACAAGGAAAGCACACGCAGCGGCGAGCCTGCCCGATTTGATGAAGAGCGTAGTCGCCACGCCGTAAAGGAAAAATCTCGCGGGGGATATCCCCGCTACGAGCAAGGGTGGGAGCGACAGTACGAACGCGCAGATGACGGCGCTCGCGTCCTTGGTAACGCAGGCAAAGAGCAATAAGACAAAGAAAGCCATACCCATGTATGCGTTGACGCCCAAAAAACGGCATATGCCTACGCCTAAGAGCACGAAAAAGAATAGGGAGAACACGATCTCGTCGTCGCGCAGCCTACAACGGAGCAATTTATGTAGCAAAGCCTTAAATACCACTGAAAAAATTGCCGAGAGCAAGAACAAAAGGGCGGCGAGCAGGATTTTTTGCGAAAGCGCGTTTTGCAGAAAACCGCCGAAAGGAAGCTCGTAAGCGGAAAAGGGCGCAAGCCAAACGAAGAGCCCCAGAGAAAAGGATAGGGCGACAAGGGGTAGAACGCCCGTCTTCAAAAAGGGAGTTTGCTTGTATTGCCGTTGCAGATAAAAGCCTGCGCAAAGGAGCACGGCTTGTCCCGCAAAAAGTAAAAGCAAAAGAAAATTCCACGCAGGCAAGGCGGATAAGAAATAGAGAAGTGCGGATAAAATAGGGGATAATCCCGCGCTCGCCATGCCGAAAAACAGAGCGATAGAAAAGGGCTCGGCGTTATTCCCGATTTGAGAAAGGAAAATCGCCGCC
>JAZQLT010000144.1:0-5568 GCA_045542815.1 Candidatus Scatosoma sp.
CGCAAATTATTTTTATGACAGGAAAAGAATTGCTTGGTAAGGCAAAAGCCTTGCAAAACGAGTTGGTGCAAATCAGAAGATATTTGCATAAAAACGCAGAAACGGGTTTCGAACTTACAAAAACCTTGGAATTTGTCGCAAAAACCCTGCAAAACATGGGGCTAACGCCGCAAAAATGCGGCAAAGCGGGGCTTACGGTTACGGTGGGTAAGAAAAGGGGCAAAACCTTCCTTTTGCGCGCGGACATGGACGCTTTGCCCATTCCCGAACGTTCGGGCGAGCCGTTTTCCGCTAAAAACGGCAATATGCACGCCTGCGGACACGATATGCACACCGCCATGCTGCTCGGTGCGGCAAGACTTTTGAAAGCGCATGAGCAAATACTAAACGGCAGGGTAACCCTTCTGTTTCAGCCCGCGGAAGAGATTTTGGAAGGCGCGCAAGACGTGATCCAAGCGGGCGGTTTGCCCCCAAAAACGGACGGCGCGATGATGTTGCACGTCATGACGGGCAATTCCTTGCCTGCGGGTACGGCGGTGATTGCTTCGGCGGGAGTGAGCGCACCTGCCGCGGACTACTTCACAATCAAGGTGCAGGGTAAGGGGTGCCACGGCTCTGCACCGTGGAACGGCGTGGACGCGCTGACGGCGGGGGCACGCATTCTGCTTGCCTTACAGGAGCTTTCCGCGCGCGAGCTTGCGCCTTCGCAAACGGCGGTGTTGACGGTGGGGAGCATGAAAACGGGCGAAGCGGGGAACGCAATCTCCGATTTTGCCGAGCTTTCGGGTACTTTGCGTGCCTTTGACGAAGGGGTGCGGGCGAAGGTAAAAGAGCGCATGGAAGAAATCTCCAAAAACGTTGCGCGTGCTTTTCGCGCGCGGGCAAAAATCGTTTACGGGGGCGGGTGTCCGACTTTGGTAAACGATGAAAAGCTTTCCGCGTTCGCAAAAGAAAAGGCGGAAGAACTGTTGGAAAACGTCTATACTTCGGCAGAGCTTACGGGCGACGCGAAGGAACGGAGCGGCGGCTCGGAAGACTTTGCCTATATCAGCCACGAAGTGCCGTCCGTGATGATCGCCTTAGCGGCAGGGGAAGAGAAAAAGGGATATATATATCCCTTGCATCATCCTAAGGCGCGCTTTGACGAAGCCGCGCTTTATAGGGGCAGTGCCTTATATGCGCATATCGCCATGCAGTGGCTAAAATGAGATTGCCCGCATAGGATATACTATGCGGATTATAGACTATGACAGAGAAAAGGCGGTGGCGTACGCCCGTAGGTGGGCATTTTCGCGCAATCCCGCCTATTATAATTTCGACGCGGTCGGCGGGGACTGTACGAATTTTGCTTCGCAGTGCCTATTCGCGGGAGTGGGGACGATGAACTACACGCCGGATATCGGCTGGTTTTATAGATCGATAAACGATAGGGCGGCGGCTTGGACGGGCGTGGAGTTTTTCTACCGTTTCTTGACGGCGAACGCAAGCGGCGGCGGGATCGGCTCGGGCGTAGGACCGTTTGCGGAAGAAGTGCCGCTTGAAAGCTTGAAAATCGGGGACTTCGTGCAGTTTGGGCGTTCTACGGGGGACTTTTATCACACACCCGTAGTGGTGGGCTTTTCGCGGGGCGTGCCCCTGCTTGCGGCGCACACCTTCGACGCATTCGGCAGAAGCTTAAATAGCTATCAATTCGAGCGCTTGCGCTGCCTTCATATTCTCGGCGCGAGAGTGTAAAATTTTCATTCTTTGTTAAAAATTCACAAAGCAAAATATACAGGAAAATTTGCGTACGGCGATTGCATTTTTTAATTTATTCTGTTATAATATAGTAAGACGACAACGAAAGAGAAAGGTGAAGGACGGTGTCGCTTTATGCAACGACTGAAGCTAACGGAAAAATCGACGTGCGCAGAGTATTTTTCGCGCGCAAAACTCTTTCACGGGAAAATTACGCTCTTTTATTAGCTAAACGGTGGAGTGCAACCAAGTTGCGCTCCACTTTGATTTTATAAATTCATTTTTTTGGAGAAAAAGCAATGAAAAAAGTCGGCATTTTAATGGGTAGCAAATCGGATTTCGACGTAGTAAAACCCGCGGTGAACGTATTAAAAAGCTTCGGTGTGGAGACGGAAGTCCGCGTAATTTCCGCGCACCGCACGCCCGATGAAGCGCACGAGTTTGCGGCAAACGCCAAAGCGAACGGCATGGAAGTGCTTATCTGTGCGGCGGGAAAGGCGGCACACCTTGGCGGCGTGATTGCGGCGCTCACCACCTTGCCCGTTATCGGCTTGCCCGTAAAAACGGACATGATGGGGGGCTTGGACAGCCTGCTTTCCATCGTACAGATGCCTTCGGGCATTCCCGTAGCGACCGTCGGGGTCAACGGCGGCGAAAACGCGGGGCTTCTCGCTTTGCAAATTCTCGGTATCAAATATCCCGATATCGCGGACAAGCTTGCGCAGTACAAAGAGAATATGAAAGCGAAGATTAACGCTGATGATGCGGCGTTGCAGGAAATGCTTTGAAAATGCTTTGAAAAGCGGCGCAATACTTTGTCGGGCTTACGTTTTCCCTTGTTCGTTTACGCTCAGTAAACTCCCGTCGGGAAAGCCGCGCCCTTACAATTAAGAAAAACATTTTAAACGGAGATAAAAAACCATGGAAAAGAAAGAACAGCTTTATGAAGGAAAGGCAAAGAAAGTATATGCAACGAACGATCCCGCGCTCGTAATCGTATCCTACAAAGACGACGCTACGGCGTTCAACGGCTTAAAGAAGGGCACGATCGAAGGGAAAGGGGTCATCAACAACAAGATGAGCAATTTCCTTATGCAGATCTTGGAAAAGGAAGGGGTAAAAACCCACTTTGTGGAAGAGCTTTCCGATCGCGATACGCTTGTAAAGAGAGTAAGCATTCTGCCTTTGGAAGTTATTATCCGCAACATTTCGGCGGGTTCGTTTGCAAAGCATTACGGGGTACAGGAAGGTATTGTTTTTGCTGAACCTACGATCGAATTCTCCTATAAGAACGATGATTTAGGCGATCCTTTGCTCAACGAATACCACGCGCTTGCGCTCGGTCTTGCGACCAAGGCGGAAATCGCGCTCGTAAAGGAAATGGCGTTCAAGGTAAACGAAGTGCTCAAGGAATACTTCAAAAAGCTCAACGTTACGCTCGTGGACTTCAAGATTGAATTTGGTAAAACGGTGGACGGCACGATCGTGCTTGCGGACGAGATCTCTCCCGATACCTGCCGTTTCTGGGATTCCACGACGGGCGAAAAATTGGATAAGGACCGCTTCCGCCGCGATCTTGGCGGGGTAGAAGGCGCTTATCAGGAAATGATGAGAAGACTCATGGGGGCGTAACCGATGGCTGTATTCGGGATTTTCGGCACGGAAACGGCGGACGTCGCTTCCAGTGTCTATTACGGATTATACGCGCTGCAACACCGCGGACAGGCGTCCAGCGGGATCGTCGTCAACGACGACGGCGTGTTTCATGCGTATAAGGATTGCGGGATTGTAAACGAAGTATTTACGCCGCGCCTCTTAAAATCGCTCGGGCTTGGGCAAATGGCGCTTGGGAACGTGCGTTACGGGACTTCGAACACCAAAGACCGTATCAATGCCGAGCCTATCCTTGTCAATCACAGCAAGGGTAAAATGGCGATCACTTTCGACGGCAAGCTCGTTAACGCTACGGAATTGAAAAATGAAATGGAGCTGCAAGGGCAGATTTTCCATACCGCCAACGACGCGGAGATCATTTCCGCCGTCATCATTAAGGAGCGTATTACGTCCGCTTCGATTGAAGAAGCGGTGTATAAAGCAATGGCGAGAATGAAAGGGGCGTATTCCCTTCTCGTCATGTCCCCGCAAAAGCTGATTGCGGCAAGGGACGAAAACGGCATGAAGCCCCTGTGCTTTGGACGGCGCAACGATGGGGAGTACGTCGTTTCCAGCGAGAGCTGTGCGCTCAATTCCGTAGGCGCGGAATATATCCGCGATATCAAACCGGGTGAGCTTATCGTATTCACCAAAGACGGTATGCGGACGATCGAAGACCACTGCGGAAAAGCCCCCGAACGTCTGTGCGTATTCGAGTATTTATATACCGCGCGTCCCGATTCGGTGATAGCGGGCTGTTCGGTGCACTTGGCGAGAAAGCGCGCGGGCGCGATGCTTGCGAAGGCACACCCCGTGGAAGCGGACGTCGTAATCGGCGCACCCGATTCGGGTATCGACGCGGCAATCGGCTACGCGGAAGAATCGGGGATTCCTTACGGGCTTGGGCTTATTAAAAATAAATATATCGGCAGAACGTTTATCGATCCCGGGCAGAACGTGCGGGAAGACAAGGTAAAGATCAAGCTGAACCCCGTCGTAGAAACGGTAAAGGGCAAGCGAGTAATTCTCGTGGACGATTCAATCGTGCGCGGTACGACCTGTACGCGCGTCGTCAAGCTTTTGCGAGACGCAGGCGCGAAAGAGATACACATTCGTTCTTCCGCACCCGAATTTTTGAACCTTTGCTACTACGGCACGGACATCGGTTCGAAATCCGAACTCATCGCCTGCCAGTATTCCGCAAAGGAAATGGCAAAGATTTTCGGCGCGGACTCCGTGGGCTTCTTGCCCTTGGAAGACCTGCCCAAGCTTGCAAGCTCGGGAACTTGTACAGGGTATTGCAAGGCTTGCTTTGACGGGGAATACCCTACGGCGATTCCCACGGGCGACGGAACGAGCAAATACGATCAAAAAATATCGGAAAATAAAAATTAAGAAAACGGAGAATAGATAAATGGCAATTTCCTATAAGGACAGCGGCGTGGACGTAACGAGAGGTTACAAAGCCGTCGATCTCATGAAAAAACACGTAAAATCCACCTACGATAACAACGTTATCGGCGATTTAGGCTCCTTTGGCGGGTTCTATTCGATTGCGGGCGAGAAAATGGACGAGCCCGTACTCGTGGCGGGCACGGACGGCGTAGGCACGAAGCTCAAATATGCGTTCTTGCTGGAAAAGCACGACACGATCGGGATCGACGCCGTGGCGATGTGCGTCAACGATATCGTTTGCCAAGGTGCAAAGCCCTTATTTTTCCTTGACTACTACGCTTGCGGGAGACTGTATCCCGAATCGGAAGCGGAAGTGGTGAAAGGTATCGCGGAGGGCTGCCGCCAAGCGGGCTGTGCGCTCATCGGTGGGGAAACGGCGGAAATGCCCGGTTTCTATCCCGACGGAGAATACGACCTTGCGGGCTTTGCCGTAGGGATCGTGGACAAGAAAAAAGTCATCAACGGCAAAAATATCACGGCGGGCGACGTGCTCATCGGTTTGAAATCGACGGGGGTACATTCCAACGGCTACTCGCTCGTAAGAAAGCTGTTTGGCGACAGCGATAAAGCGGCGTTGGAAGCGTACGACGAAGAGCTTGGCGCGACGGCGGCGGAAGTGCTGTTAAAGCCGACCCGTATTTACGTAAAGAGCATTTTGTCCTTGATTGAAAAGGTAGAAGTGAAAGGGATCGCGCATATCACGGGCGGCGGATTTATCGAGAA
>JAZQLT010000145.1:0-8271 GCA_045542815.1 Candidatus Scatosoma sp.
TCCGACTTATCCGACCGTGTAGAAAGCCGTTTCATACCCTTTGCCCAGCGCACGATCCACGAACTGTTCGTGGATATCAGCGGTACGCAAAACGGCTACGGAGCGTACCAAACGGTGAAGGCGCAGGTGAAATTCAACCCCGCCGATTTATACCGAATACATCTTACGGGCGAAATCGCCTACGACAACGACGCGCTCTTGGAAGACGTGGAGAGATTGCTCGCAAACGAGTGCTACTTCGTATCCGTGAAGGACAAGACCTTGCGAAAAATCGATTATAGCGAATACGAAGGGGACGTATCCCTTCGCGGAGAGTTCATTCGCACGGTAACGGCGAACAAGGAATGGAGCGAAGAAAAGAAGCGCCAAGTAATCGCGCTGGGCTTGAAAGCGCTGGCGGGGCGTGAGGTGGAATAATGAAACTTCTATCCTATCATATTGAAAATTACGGAAAGATCCACGACGTTGACGGGGATTTTTCGCAGGGCTTGACCTGTTTTTGCGAAAAGAACGGGCACGGGAAAACCACGCTCGCATCCTTTATCAAGGCGATGTTTTACGGCTTGCCGTCCTACACGACCAAGACCAAAGCCTTTGACGACCGTCAGCACTTCTATCCCTTCGCGGGCGGGAAGTTCGGGGGCAATCTCACCTTTGAAATGCAGGGCAAGACCTATAAAATCGAACGCTTTTTCGACAAAAAGAGCAGTAAGGGCGACGAGCTTCGGGTGTATTGCAACGGCGCGCCCTATTTTGGTTTCGGGGAAGAGCTCGGCAAAGAGATTTTCGGTTTAGACGAAGACTCTTTTAAAAAGACGGTGTTCATCACCGCCGAAGAGATTGAAATTTCTTCCACGCACAGTATTCATGAAAAGCTTAACCGCGATTTGGATTCGGCGGGCGACGACGGGGATTACGAAACGGCGGTGGAAGCCTTGGAAAAAGTGAAAAAAGAGCTCAAAGCCGGGCGCGGAAACAACGACCTTATCAGTGCGAAAAAGGCGCAGGTGGCAGAGCTTACCGCCCAAATCGGCAATCTTGCGGATATGAGCGAAGGCTTGCAGGAAGAGTATATCGCCCGCGACCGCTTGCAAAAAGAGCTGGTAGGCTTGGAAGCCTTACAAAAAACGGCGAACGAGCGCAACTTACTCTTACAGCAGTGGGAAACGGCGGATCGAATGCAGGCGCAAATGACGGAAAAAGCGGAGCTTTGGAAATCTTTGCGGGAAAAATACCCGCTCGGCGTACCAAACGAACAGGAACGCACCCTTTTAAGGGATTGCATACAGGCGCAAAGCGCCTTACACGGCGCGCTGGGCAGTGCGGCGTTCAGTGCGGAGAAGGAAAGGGCTTTGCAAAGTCTGGAAGAGAAATTCCGCGCAGGCACGCCGACGGAAGCGGCGCTGGACGAAGCGCAACGGGATATCCACCGTATCAACGCTTTGACCGCGGAAGAAGAACGCCTGCAAAACCGCACGCAAACGCAAAAAGAAAAGGTGCTGGAAAGTAAATTTTCCGTACGCGCGCCCAGCGAAAAAGAGCTGGAAACCATGCGCGCGGCGGCGGAAGACTATAAAACAAAAGACGCAAAACTGAAAGAGCTTTCCGCAAGCCTTTTATCGTCCGCGCCCAAAGCGCAGACGGCGCAAAAGGGCAAGGGCTGGGCGATCGCTATCGCCGTAGCGGTGATCTTATCGCTCGTCGGCGGCGTGTTGCTGTTCGTGTATCCCGCGGTAGGGGCGGGGGTGCTCGCTTGCGGAGCGGCGTTGCTTGTCGGCGGTATTATGAACTTGAAAAAGAGCGTAAACCCGACCATGCCCCCCTCGAATGCGGGGATAGAGCTTGCGAACCTGCAAGCGGAGCTGCGGGTAAGCGAAGAAAAGATCCGCGCGTTCACCGTGCCGTACGGCTATTACGGGAACGCGGGCGCGCTGTACGATTTTTCCATGCTGGAAGAAGACTTAACGGCGTATAACGAATATCTTGCTTCGGAAACGCAAAGAAAAGGAGAAATATCTTCGATAATCGAGCAAAAAGGGCGTTTAACGGCAAAGATAAACGCATTTTTTGCCCGCTTTGGCGAAAGGGAACAGGATTTGCAAAAGAGCTTGAACGCCTTGCGCGCGGCGGTATCGTCTTATGACGGTTTGTGTGCGGATAAAGCCAGCGCGAAAAGAAGCGGGGCGGACTTACTCACCCGTCAAAAAGAGAACGAAGCGCGGGTGCAGGCTCTGCTTGAAAAGTACGGATTGCCTTCGTCCGTGGCTACCATGGACGGGTTGAGGGGCTTAGAGCTGGATTGTCAAACGCTTGCGGAGACGGAAAAGGACGCGCGCGCTTTGAAAAAATCGCTGCTTGAATACAAGGAACAAAGGGGACTGCGCGAGCGCCCCGATGGCGGGGAAATTGATTTGGACGGCTTGCACGCGCGGCTTTCGTCTGTTCGCAGGCAGCTTGCCGATTGCGACAAACGCATTGCGGAAACGGAGCGGTTCGTGGAGAAGCTGCCCGATTACCAAAGCGCGCTCGAACGCGCGGAAGAAAAGCTCAAAGAGTATAAGGAAAAGCATGCGCTCGTGTCCGATACCTTGTCCGCTTTACAGCAGGCGGAGCAAACCTTAAAGGAACGGTATATCGCGCCGATCAAGGAGCGTTTTTCCCACTATGCCGAAGCGATTGAGCGTGTGCTGGACGAAAAGGTGCGCATGGATTCCGATTTCCGTATCGTATTCGAGCGGGGCGGGGAAGATCGCAGCGAGCGGCATTTAAGCGCGGGGGAAAGAAGTATTTGCGCCCTGTGCCTGCGCTTGGCTCTCATTGATAATATGTATGAAAACGAGCCGCCTTTTATCGTAATGGACGACCCCTTCGTGCATTTGGACGAAGAGCATTTACAGCGCACGCTCGCACTCGTGAGCGAGCTTGCCAAGGATAAACAGATCGTATATTTCTGCTGCCACGAATCCCGTCGCGCAAGCTGAGCTTGCGGGCGGCGGTAGCGTTTTTGCAACCGTGCTTGCGTTTTTCTGTACCGTGAGATGTAAGCGGGTATGCGTAAGACCGCCTACAAACGCGCGCGAAAAGACGCGAAAATCAGCCCCGTTTCGATGGTAAAAATTTGTCATTATAACATATGACAAAGAAAGAACGGAACAATTCTTGTATTATTTTATACAAAAAACTGAACAAAGCAAACAAAACGCCCGCCCTTTCGTCGGGCGTTTTGTTTAGCGAAAAAACAGAAGTTTTTACCTTTTTCGTAAGACAAAAATGTAAATATTCGGAATATTTCCGTAATTTTGCGGGATTTTTATGAATTTTTTTATAAATATACAGCTTTCTCCGTTTGAAAAAAAATAACATTCAAAAAAGTGGAAAAAGTTTTTTCTTGACAGGGTGTTTGCGTTTGGGATATAATAATAATGTTGCATTATGCGTACGCGCATAAATAGCAAAAAATACATAAATCGGAACGGTAACATGCAAGGATTGTACTACGGAATCGCCTCGGTAATCGCGGCGTTGGCGTCCGCGTTGCAGGGCGTATTAACGAAAAACAAAAAAATCGACGAAAGAACGCAACGGCTCGTGCGGAAAATCATTCTGTACGTGTTCATGGCGGTCTTTGCCGTGAGAAACCTTTGCGGACAAGTGGTTTTAACGCAGACTTTCGGGCTGAATTTGTACTCTCCGTTCGGAACGGACGGACAGGTCAAGACTTTCTTATCCACAATCTCGCTTTGGGGGGTGGTGGTGGCGTTCGTGCTGACGGCTACATATCCCTTTTTTAAGGACAAGGTACGCTCGCTGACGGGGCTTATGAAATTCATGGCTACCCCGCTATATCTTTTTGGGTTTGCCACGATCTTTCCGACGCTAATCGGCATAATGGGTGCGGGTGCCTTTGATAAAGTATCGGCGCAAGGCATCATGTATGCAGTGGAAATGGGTATGGGGCTTTCCCTGTGCTTTGGCGTTTGGTTGGAGAATTATAAGACGGCTTTCGACCCCAAGGCGATCGGCAAGAGCGTTTTGATGGCGCTGCCCATGATTATAATCTGTATGCCCGTATATGCGCCGCAGGTTATTTTAGGGGGCGGGCCGAAAACCATTCTTCTCAACGATTTGAACCTTGAACACAGACTCGTGCTGTACGGAGCCTTTCTCGTGCCCATAGCAATCTTTGCAGGGCTGTACCGCTTTGATTACAATCATCGCCGTTTCGCGCTTTTGTTTATGGCGACGGCGGGCATGATCGGGTATTCCTTCCGTTTGAATTTTGAATTTCTTTCCGACGTTACCAACTGGCCCTTGCACCTTTGTAATACGGCAATGTTCATCATTCCGCTGTGCTTGTATTTTAAGCTGGATAAGGTGTTCTACTTCACACTGTTCATCAACGTGCTCGGTGCGTTCTTTGCTATGGCGATGCCGAATACTTCGGAGGGTACGACCATTTTCATGGTGCGCTCTGCCGAGTTCTGGCTCAATCACCACATGGCGTTCTATATGCCCATTCTATTGATTGCCTTGGGTATGTACGAGCGTCCGAAGATGCGGCAGTTCCTGTACTCGCTTGCGGGCTTTGCGGGGTACTTCCTGTTGGTGCTTATTCTCAACGCATGGTTCACCAACTACGGCGACGTGGATTTCTTCTTTATCAACAGCGATTTCATCGCCGAAAAGCTGGGTACTTGGGCGGAGGATTTGCGCGATATCACGGCGACGATTCCTATCGGCAACGTTTCCTTGGTATTCTATCCCGTCTATCAGGTACTGTTCTTCTTGGTATATGTGGCACTCTCCTTTGCTATGTGGTTCTTGTACGAGCAAGGTTTCCAAGTAGCCGACCTGTATCAAGAAATTTTCAAACGTAACAAAAAAATCAGAATGGACCAGCTCGCGCTGGAAGTCAAACTCGCAGGAAGAAATATAACGGAGCCTATGAATATGGAAACGACGAATAAACTCATTTTAAAAGATTTTTGCAAAAAGTACGCTACGAGCGACGTCTATGCCGTAAAGAATGCGAACCTTGAAATCGAAGGGGGACAGATTTTCGGTTTCCTTGGCCCGAACGGCGCAGGGAAGAGCACGATCATCAAGAGCATCGTAGGGATCCAGTCGATCACGTCGGGCAGTATCAGCGTATGCGGCTACGACGTACAAACGCAGTCGGTGGGCGCGAAGATGCAGACAGGCTTCGTTCCCGACCATTACGCGCTGTATGAAAACCTGTCGGGGCGCGAATACGTCAACTATATCGCCGATTTGTACGGCGTAAGCAAGGAAGAACGCAACGCACGTATAGAAGAATACGTAACCCGTTTCAACCTGCAGGCGGCGTTCGATAATCCCATCAAAACGTACTCCCACGGTATGAAGCAGAAGATCACGATTATGTCTGCGCTCGTACATGCCCCCAAGCTTTGGATTTTGGACGAGCCCTTGACGGGGCTTGACCCCGAAAGTATTTTCCAAGTAAAGGAAGCGATGAAAGCGCACGCGGCGGCGGGGAATATCGTATTCTTCTCCAGCCATATCATCGACGTCGTGGAAAGAATTTGCGACCGTATCGCGATTATCAAAAAAGGGCAGATCCTTTGCACCCATACCTTGAAAGAACTGGAAGAAAAGGGCGTTCAGCTTGAAAATTACTATATGGAAATGATTGAGATGAACCCCGAAGCAGACAAAGCTAAGAAAGAAGCGGAAGAAGCTGCTGCGGAGCAAACCGCACAGGCGTAAGGAGAAAGCTATGTCGGAAAAAACCAACAAAAAATTCGGGGCTGTTCGCCGCGCGCTTTCTTCCTTGAAAACGCTCACGGCGATGCAGCTAAAAGAGAAAATGGACAGAAGCAGCTCCAAATCCTTCCGCAAACGCCTCTTCCAAATCGTGTATTTCGTGCTCGGTTTCGTGGCGGTAACGGCGATTTGCTTCTTGCTGTTAAAGGCGGCGAGCTTGCTTTCGATCTTCTCGCTCGTAGGGGATATCCCCGCCAGCGTCATGGCGCTCGTGTTCGGGGGGATGACCTTGCTGTCCATCGTGTTTACCATGTTCGGATTGGTCAATTCTTTGTACTTATCCAGGGACAATCTCGTGCTTTTGACCTTCCCCGTCAAGCCGTCAATCGTCTTTTTGTCCAAGCTTTTGGTGTATTATATTTATGAGCTGAGAAAGAACTTCCTTTTCCTGATCCCGCTTTTCTTTGCATACGGGATCGTGAAATCCATGACTTTGTTCTATTTCATATGGGTGCTGTTCCTGTTCCTGTTCGTATCCCTGCTCCCCGTACTTATTGCGGCAATTTTGTCTATTCCCGCGCTGTTCGTCTATCAGCTCTGCCGTAAAGCGCGCTGGCTGCAATATACGCTGATCTTGGCGGCGATTGCGGGCGTAGCTTTTGGGGTCGTGTCTATCATCAATATCATTCCCGATAATATCGACCTTGTGGCGACTTGGGGTACGACCTATTGGAAGATACAGGACTTTTTGAAAGCGGTGGAAGAAAACCTTGCGCTCGTCGTGGCGTTTACTTCGCTGATCGTCGGCAAACGCATGGGTATGACCAACGTCGTTTTCACCAAACAGACCTTCCCGCACCTGATGATTTTGATCGGCGTCATCGTGCTGCTTGTAGCGCTGTGCTTCGTGCTTTCGCAGCCCCTGTTTTACAGCATGGCTTCCAAGCCCTTCGAGCATAAGAAGCGCAACTTTGAAAAGGGCAAGCCCAACCGCAAGACCCCCGTATTCCTTTCCGCACTCAAAAAGGAATGGATTATAGGGCTTAGGGATAACAGCATTCTGTCCTTATTCGTGCAGACCGTGGTGGTGCTGCCTATCGCTATTCACCTTTTGAATAAGCTGTATGCGGCAATGGATACCCGCTTCTTTGGACAACAGCTTGGGATTGCGTTCAACCTTATGATTACGCTTTTATTCCTGCTTTCGGGCAGTATCCGTATCGCCAGCGCGTACTCTAAGGACGGCTCTACGGCGTACTTGAACAAGGTGCAGCCGTCCACCTACGGGAAGCTGCTCTTTTCCAAACTCGTCATTCCCTTGATCGTCGGCGGGGTAGGGGTCGTAGTTACCACGATCGTGTTCTCCTTGCATTCAGGGCTTGGAACGGTGAATAATATGCTGTTCGGCTGTACGGCGTATTTCTTCTACGCCACCCACCTTTTGTGGAGTGCGGAAATGGATATCATGAACCCGCAGTACGCACAGTACGCAACCTTTGCAGGTCAGTCCAATAACCCCAACGAAAACAAATCCACCATTTTGTGTTTCGTCTTGGCGTTCTTGGTGTCGATTGCGGTGCTTTTGCTTTCCTTGGAAAACGTTTCGGGGGCTTGGATTAAGGTGAGCCTGATCGGGCTTGCGTTTTGCGCGTTCAAGTTCTGGTCGTACTTTATCAAGATCAAAGTATTCTATAAGGAGAAGTAAGAAATATGAAAAAGACGGTTATAATTGCCATTTTGCTCATTTATCTCGGCTCGATTGCGATCGTAAACTTCTTCGGTTTGAAAGTGAAAAACTTTGAAGGTACGAAATACGTGGAAGAGATCACGTGCGACGTTATTCACCGCGGCGATGACGACGACAAGAAAGAAGTTAAAAAGGTGCAAGACCCTACGGATACGGAAACCACTTGGCATATCTTCGACTTTATCGAGGGTTCTTACAGCTTTGACGAGGACAGCATAGAAAGCAATCCCAATATCGTGCAGCTTGATTATCACGTGTATCCCGACACGGCGGACAACAGAAAGGTTAAACTTGTGTACGATACGGAAGCGGCGTCGGAGTTTTGTTTTATCAACGAAGACAATATGACGGTAACTTTCCTTGCGCCCCGCGGTATTACCATTGAAATCGTGGCGGCGGACGGCTCGAATATTAAAACGAAACTCTTTATTTATCCCAAAATGCCTTAATCGGAAAAAAGGACCTTGCGAAAGGTCCTTTTTCAATGTAAAATAGCGAAAAGTGCGAAAAATGAAAAACGTGCATGCGGTTTTAAACGACGAACGCAAAGACACTAAGACTTGCCGGCGGGTGCCCAAAAAAAAACTATCTCAAACTCTCGTTCCAAGGGGTATGCACGTAATTTCCTTGAAAAACGAATGAAAGACACTAAAACTTGCCAGCGGGTGCTCCTAAAAACTATCTCAAACTCTCATTCCGCGGGGTATGCACGCAGTTTTCTTAAAAAACGAACGAAAAGACACTAAGATTTGCCAGCGGGTGCCACCCGCTGTCATAAA
>JAZQLT010000146.1:0-4324 GCA_045542815.1 Candidatus Scatosoma sp.
TTTGAAAAGCTCAACGACGTAAACTCGCAACTTGGCCCGCAAATGAAATCGACGGGCGAAGTGCTGGGTATCGGCAAAACGATTGAAGAAGCTATGTTTAAGGGGCTTGTTTCCGCAGGCTTTAAGATGTGCCACCCGTCCGAGCGCAGACCGGTGGGCGTCTATATGACGGTCAACGATCAGGATAAGCTCGACGTGCTTACGATTGCAAAGAAATTCGGCGATCTGGGCTGTAAAATGTACGCAACCAAAGGTACGGCAAAGGTTATAGAAGATTTGGGCTTTGATTGTACGGTGGTGGAAAGACTTTCCGCAACGGATACCGTCATCAAGCTTATGGACGAAGGCAAGATCGATTATATCGTCTATACGGGTAAGACGGACATGGAGTCCATCAACGACTTCATTCGCCTGCACCACCACGCAATCCTTTTGGGCATCACCGTGCTCACGGCGCTCGATACGGCAAACGCGCTCGCGGATATTATCGCAAGTAAATTCACGGAAGACAACACCGAGCTGGTGGATATCAACGCGCTCAGAACGGAAAAATTGAAACTCAATTTCACCAAAATGCAGTCCTGCGGAAACGATTATATCGTGTTCGACAACCGCGACGGAAAGATTACTTGCCCCGAATCGATTGCTGTCAACTACGTACTGCCCCATTACGGAATCGGCGGGGACGGTATCGCGCTCATCGAAAATTCCGAAGTCGCGGACGCAAAGGTGCGCGTGTTCAATAGAGACGGTAAAGAAGCGCCCATGGGCGGTAACGCCGTGCGCTGTATCGGGAAATACCTTTATGAAAAGGGCATCGTCCGCAAAAACGATATGAAGATTGAAATGGCGAAACACGTTTTGGACGTAAAGGTGTATTCGTTCAGTGGGAAAGTAAACAGCGCGAGCGTGAATTTGGGCAAGGTAGAGCTTGCAGGCAAAAACATTCCTTGCGTATGGGACGAAGAACAAATCGTTGGGAAGACGGTAAACGTCGGCGGAGTGGATTATAAAGTAACGCTCGTCAACGTGGGCAACCCACACTGCGTAATTTTCAGCGATAAGGTAGATGCAATCAACGTACAATCGATTGGGCCCGAATTTGAAAACTGTGAATACTTCCCCGAAGGTATTAACACGGAGTTTATCCGCGTAGTAAACAAGGTTACCATTAAAATGCGCGTTTGGGAACGTGGCAGCGGCGAAACGTGGGCTTGCGGTTCGGGTGCTTGTGCGGCGGTCGTAGCGGCGGTGCTTGCAGGGTATTGTGAAAAAGATACCAACGTAACGGTGAAGCTCCGCGGCGGGGATTTGACGGTAAATTACCATTCGGACGGTACGGTAGAGCTGCTCGGCAGCGTAAAAACGGTGTACGAGGGCATGCTGGAAATTTAAGGAGAAAAAATGGACGTATTTTATGAAGAAAGCTCGATTGCTCGAAACGAGCAAAAGGGTGCGAAAAAATATAAGATATTTCACGTTTTCTCTATTGTGTTTTTTGTGCTGGGCGGATTTACGCTGATTTTAACGTTGAATATTCCTATGAATATACTCGTTCCTTGGCTTATTTTCTGCGCAAGCTTTTTTGCAGGCGGTATTCTTTTCTGGTATTTTAAGCAAAAATTTAACGTCAGCTATGATTACAGCTTTGTTTCGGGCGAGCTTCGTATCTCCAAAGTCATCAACGTCAACAAAAGGAAAGTCGTGGCGAAAATCGACAGTGAGGATATGCTCCAAATCGGCGATACGGACAATCCCGCGTTTGAGAGATTAAAGAGCGATCCTGCGACAAAAACCGTCGTTTGCACGTCGAATAACGAAGCGGTAGAAGGCAAATTCTTTATGTATATTCTGGCGAACTACAACGGTAAAAAGCTGTTCGTTTTGGAATGCCGAGAAGAGCTTTTGGTGCATATTTTGAAATTCGTCAAGCGCAGCGTTTTAGAGAGCGAGTATATTTCACAAGAGAAAAAGCGAGCAAAAGCATGATATATTTAGACAATGCGGCAACAACAAAGCCGTCTATGACGGCGTTTGACCGCGCGAGGGTATATGCAAACGAAAAATTTTATAATCCTTCCGCATTATATGCGGAAGGATATGCATTACAGAGCGAGCTGAAAAAAGCGCGCTCCGTTTTGCTTTCCAAGGTCGCAGACGAAAGCGCTTTTGAGTTTATTTTCACCTCCTGCGGTACGGAATCGGATAATCAGGCGATTTTCTCCTTTGCTCGCCGCGGGAACGCGGTTACGACGGCGGGGGAGCACTCGGCGGTGTCCGCGGCATTCCAAGAGCTTAAAACGCGGGGCGTGGCAGAGCTGCGCTTTGCGCCGCTGGAAAAGGACGGGCGGGTAAATATAGAAAAACTGCTTGCGCTCGTGGATGAAAAAACGAGCTTTGTCTCCGTTATGCACGTCAATAACGAGATCGGGGCAATCAACGATATCAACCGCATTGCAAAACTCGTGAAGCAAAAAAATCCGCGCGTGATTTTTCACAGCGACGGCGTGCAGGCGTACGGAAAAATTCCGTTTCGGCTTGCAAAAGAAGTGGATTTGTATTCGGTTAGCGCGCATAAAATCGGCGGATTGAAGGGCGTTGGCGGGTTGATTAAAAGAAAATCCCTTGTATTGCCCCCGTATTTAATCGGCGGCGGGCAGGAATCGGGCAGAAGAAGCGGCACGGAAAACGTCTTTGGAATCAAACAGTTCGAGTATGCCGCAGAAGAGAAGTTTAAAACGCTGACAGCGGACTTCGAACGGTTGCAGGGATACCGCGAAAAGCTTTGGAATACCTTGGATAAAGAGATTTACACACGGCTTTCCTCGCAAGAGAGTACACCCTATATTCTCAGTGTTTCGGCGCGTGGGCTGCGTGGGGAAGTGCTGCTGCATATGGCAAACGATAAAGGGCTTATCATAGGTACGGGTTCGGCGTGTTCGTCGAACGCCAAAAACCGTTACAGCAAAGTGATTTTGGCTTGCGGATACGATGAAAAAACGGCAGACGGGGTACTTCGGCTGAGTTTTTCGCCCCAAACCACAGAAGAAGAGATTATCAGCGCGGGGCAGATCTTGAACGAAATCGGTCGGGATTTGGCGCGCAGAATGAAATAAAGGAAGAAAAGAATGAAAAAAGTCGTTATTATTCGCTATTCGGAGATTTTTTTAAAGGGTAAAAACAGGGGATTTTTTGAACGCGCGTTCGAGAACAATCTCCGCCGTGCGTTACAAGGCATAGACGCCGAGCTTATCAAGCAAAGCGGACGGTATCTCGTGCAGAATTTCTCCGAAGAGCAAGCGGAAGAAATCATGGAAAAACTGAAAAAGGTATTCGGTTTGCATACTTTGAGCTTAGCATACGAAATGTCTTCGGATATGGAAGCAATTTTTGAAGCCGCAAAGCTTTTGTGCCGCGAAGAAGGCACGTTTAAAGTGGAATCTCACCGTGGGGATAAAAAATATCCCTTAACTTCGGTGGAAATCAGTAAAAAACTCGGCGGTATGCTTTTGGATTACGCCAAGGGTAAGCTTTCGGTGGACGTGCATACCCCGTCCTTTACCATTCGCGTGGATATCCGCGAGGGTAACCGTGCACTCGTTTTCGGCGAGTTTATCGAAGGGGCAAACGGTATGCCCGTAGGCACGGCAGGACGCGGGCTTTTGTTGCTTTCGGGGGGGATTGACAGCCCCGTAGCAGGGCATATGATGGCAAAGCGGGGCATGAATATCGATTGTCTGCATTTTCACAGCTACCCCTATACCAATATGCAGGCAAAGGAAAAGGTGGTGGAGCTTGCCAAAATTCTCTCTGAATATACCTGCGGTACACGGTTATATACCGTAAAGGTAACGCATATTCAAGAAGCGATACACGAAAAATGCAAACCTGAACTCATGATTACGCTCCTGCGCAGATTTATGTATCGCATTGCCGAACGGCACGCGCTTCGTATCAACGCATTGTGTCTGATTACGGGCGAGAGCCTTGGACAGGTTGCCAGCCAGACGATTGAAGGCATGACCTCTTCCAACTCCGTTGTAGAGAAATTGCCCGTGCTTCGTCCGCTCGTGGGTTTTGATAAAAACGAGATTATCGAACGCTCGGTAAAAATGGGCGCGTACGAAACTTCGATTTTGCCTTTTGAAGATTGCTGTACGGTGTTTTTGCCCGACTTCCCCGCGATCCGACCCAAAATCCCCGAAATTTTGCGCGAAGAAGCGAAGCTGGATATCGAAGGCTTGATTGCAGAAGCCTTTGAATCTATTGAAAAAATCGAATTATAAAGTATGCGATAATGAGAGAGGGCTGGCAAACAACCAGC
>JAZQLT010000147.1:0-3740 GCA_045542815.1 Candidatus Scatosoma sp.
ATAAACGCGATATATTTACTGTGTAAATGCGATATAATTACTGCGTAATTTCGATATGTTTACCTGCGGTAAACGCGATATGTTGCTTGCGCAACGCTGTGGAAATATTACAATAGCGCGTTGCTTTAGCAACGCATATCGCACCCGTAGGGTATATCGCTTTGGCGCTTACAGCGCCAACCCTTTCGTTCTCTCTTCGCCGATCGCCATATTCATGCACTCGATTGCCGCGCCGCTTGCGCCCTTGCCAAGATTATCGTACGCCGCGATAAGCAAAATGCGTTCGTCATTTCCCGCAACCGTAACCTGCATACTGTCCTTTCCCGAAAGCGCCAAGCCCGACAAAAAGCCGTTCTCGTCCGCGCTCTCTACGTAGCGTACCAGCTCGCCGTTATATTTTGCCGCGTACAGCCTTTTGATATCTTCCGCACTGCCTTGAAGCTGACTTTTAAACAACGGCACGGTTACCGCCATACCGCTGTAAAAATCCGCAACGATCGGGCAGAACACGGGCGCCGTGTCTATGCCCGTAATCGCTTTCATCTCTTTCAAGTGCTTATGCTGTTGCGTGAGCCCGTACTGGCGGGGTGCGCCTAGTAATTCGTTCCGCCCCTGCGCTTCGTATTCGGCGATCATCTTCTTTCCGCCGCCCGAATAGCCGGTAATCGAATGACAGGTAAGAAGTACGTCTTTTGCCAAAAGCCCCGCTTCTATCAAGGGATACACGAGCGCGATAAACCCGCTGGCATGACACCCCGGCACGGCAATACGCTTGGAAGACAAGATTTTTTCCTCGTGCGCTTTGGAAAGTTCGGGGAAGCCGTATGCCCATTCGGGCAAAGTTCTGTGCGCCGTCGAAGCATCGATTACCACCGTTTGAGGGTTTTCCACAAGGGAAACGGATTCCCTTGCCGCGTCGTCGGGCAAGCATAAATACGCCACGTCCGCTTTGTTGATATATTCTTTTCTTGCGGCGGGGTCTTTCCTTTGTTCTTCGGGCAAAGTCAAAAGCTCGATATCCTTTCGACCCGCCAACCGCTCTGCAATGCGAAGCCCCGTCGTTCCCGCACTGCCGTCTATAAATACTTTTTTCATAAAACCTCTATCCTGTTTGCCTAACGGCAAACGCGATATATCTTCGATGCGATATAACTTCGTTGCGATATATTTACTTTGTAAATGCGATATGCAAGGCTTTGCCTTGCGCGATTGCAATCATTGCCATAGCGTTGCGTTAGCACCATATCGCGCCCGTAGGGCATATCGCACGCAGTATATCGCGCTTGAAAAGCATATCGCGCCCATAGGGCATTTATTTTAAAACTCTTTCCTTCATTCTCTTTGCTTGCGCTTTTACCGACTGCGCCGAAGCGCCGCCAAACGAGTTCCGCTTGTTCACGCAAGTCTCTAACGAAATTTCTTCGTACAAATCTTCTTCAAACAGCTCGCTGTGTTTTTTGTATTCGGTAAGCGGATATTCGTCCAGCACCGTATTCTTTTCAATGCACTCGGCAACGAGCGTCCCCACAATCTTGTATGCCGCACGGAAGGGCATGCCCTTTTTCGTGAGATAATCGGCAAGGTCGGTGGCGTTGATGAACCCCTTTTGCGCCGCGCGGTAGGTATTCTCTTTGAGTACCTTCATGGTCGCGATCATGGGCGTGAATACTTCCAAACACATCTTCACCGTATCCAGCGCGTCGAACACCGCTTCCTTGTCTTCCTGCATATCCTTGTTATAGGCGAGCGGCAATCCCTTCAAAACGGTAAGCATTGCCATCAAATCGCCGTAAACTCTACCCGTCTTGCCCCGTACAAGCTCTGCCATGTCGGGATTTTTCTTCTGCGGCATGATAGACGAACCCGTCGTATAGCTATCGTCCAGCTCGATGAATTTAAACTCCCAGCTCGACCAAAGAATAATCTCTTCCGAAAAACGGGAAAGATGGGTCATAACGAGCGCAAACGCCGACAGCAGCTCCACACAGAAATCGCGGTCGGATACCCCGTCTATACTGTTAAAGGTAGGGTTTGCAAAACCGAGTTTTTCCGCCGTGAACGCGCGGTCGGTAGGATAGGTCGTACCCGCCAAAGCGCACGAACCGAGCGGGGACTCGTTCATGTTCGACACTGCGTTTTCCACTCTTTGGATATCGCGGGAAAACATTTCCGCGTATGCCATGAGATGATGTCCAAACGAAATGGGCTGTGCACGCTGTAAATGGGTGTAACCCGGCGCGATCGTTTCCGCATTTTCTTCCGCTTTTTCCACGATTGCTAAGATCAACTCTTTCAAGAGCGTACGAACGGTTTTTGCTTCGTCGCGAAGGTATAAACGGATATCCACCGCCACCTGATCGTTACGGCTTCTTGCCGTATGCAGGCGTTTGCCCGCGTCGCCGATTCGTTTGGTCAGCTCCCCTTCGATGAACATATGGATATCTTCCGCATTCTTATCAAAGTCCAGCTTCCCGCTTTCCAAATCTTCCAAAATCCCCAAAAGCCCTTCGATGATCTGTTCCTTGTCCGCCAAGGAGATAATCCCTTGTTTGCAAAGCATGGTCGCGTGCGCGATCGAGCCTTGAATATCTTGCGCGTACATTCTGTAATCGAAGCGAATGGAAGAATTGAAATCGTCCGCTTTTTTATCCAGCGCCTTAGAAAAGCGCCCTGCCCACATCTTCTCCATAAATAGTTTCGTCCTTTCTTCATAGAACGGTGTATCTAAGCCGCAATACTGCGTCCAAAACCGTATCTCATTTAGATTTATTAAAAACACACTTTGCCTACCACGTGCGCGTGATAGGCAAAATTTCTTTTACTTTCGCTTTATAACCCCAGAATAAACTGATACAAAAGCCTTGCAATCTTTTCCGCGCCCTTATCGGACGGATGTAAGCCGTCGGGCATATAAATCTCGCGGATATTTTGCACCGCAGGCTGCATACCGCTGCGCTTGTACAAATCCAGAACGGGCAAGGAATAGTATTCGCACACCCTTCTAATCATACGCGCATATTCGATCAAACGCTTTCTGGGCAACCCGATCTCGTTGATGTCGAGATCTTCCGTATCCCTATGCAGGGGAGTCAGGAAAATAACCGTCGCATAGGGGTATTTCTTTAACAGCTCTACGCAAAGGGTATGTAGCGCACCGCAGAAGGTATCCGCCGTTCTGTCTTCAAAGTCCCCGAACGGGATATTCCCGTGCCCAAAATCGTTCGTACCCCCGAACACCACCACGAAGTCCGCGTCGGCGGGAAGTTCGGGCACTCGGCTGATGAAATACCGATTTTCCCGAAGGGTCATATCCGCGTCTTTTTGCGGCGCGATACGGCTTGCACTGATCCCATCTACAAAAATTTCACAGTTTGCGAGTTTTTGAAACACGTTGGGATATCTGTGTTCGATATCGCTCGCCCCCACGCCTTCCGTGATACTATCCCCTAAAAAAGCGACCTTTTTTCCTGTCAGTTGCATAGCTTTTTATTTATTCTTTTTCTCGTTTGCTTGATTGACCTGTGCCTGCACCTTGATGGGAAGCCCGAACAGGTTGATAAAGCCCGTTGCGTCCGCTTGGTTGTACACGTGGTCTTCACCGAACGTTGCAATCTCTTCCGAATACAGCGAATAGTCGCTCCAAGCGCCTGCTTTGATGATATTGCCTTTATAAAGCTTTAAGCGTACCTTACCCGTAACCGTTTCCTGCGTCTTATCAAGTCGGAGGCCAAGCGGTCTTA
>JAZQLT010000148.1:0-2924 GCA_045542815.1 Candidatus Scatosoma sp.
ACCGCCCAACGCCCGTCGCGCACCCCTTCGGTGCGGGAAGGCACAAGCCCGTGATCGCGTTCGATCAATTCTTCCACCCGCTCGCCCATTGCGCGGATCTGCGGCGCGTTGCTGCCGCTTGCTATAATGAAATAGTCGCAAAGATCAGTCTTTTCGCGTACGTACAACGCCACGATATCTTTACCGCGCTTGTCCGCAAGCGCCTTGCAAACCGCCACTGCCAATTCTTTACTCGTTATCTGTGCCATAATTGTCCTTCCTTTTTCTGTAATATTCATATGCTTGTTTGGTCAGCGGATAGATTTCCGCCTTTTTTTCTTTTAAAAATTCCAGTGTTTGAAAAAGAGCTTCTTCTAAGCACTCGTCAAGCCCCTGCCCCTGCCAAAACAGAGTTCTCAGCTCTTCCACGCCTTGATAGGAGCGTTCTTCTTCGAGCATATCCGAAAGAAAGATGAGCTTTTCCAACTCGCCCATGTTCTCTCTGCCGCTCGTGTGATAGCGAATGGCGTCCAGCACTTCTAAATCGGTAATCCCAAACGCGTGCTCTGCCACGAACGCGCCCGCAAACTGATGCCAAACGGAATCGGGCACTTTCCCCCAATCATTCGGCGGGGAAAACCCTTTCAAACGCGGATCGTCGGGGGATAAATATTTCCCGCAATCGTGAAAGAGCGCGGCGGTGATTGCCTTACGCTCGGAGATGTGCAAGCCCAAAGCCCGCTTCGCCGCAAGCGCCGCCACCCGCACGCTGTGCGCCCTGCGGCTCGGCGTTTCCAAGGAAAGCGCCGCCTTCGCATTTTCAATCCCGTATAACCCGTTTTTGCGGATATAGTCTTCCACGCGTTCATCTAAAAATTCGGTTAAACGCATACCTGCCCCCGCCAAAACGCGGATTTTCGTAGAAGATACGTCCGCGCCGTTGTAGCCTACACGCACGAATTTTTTGCCGAATTTTTTATAAAAATCCGTCTGTTCTTGTTCCCACCAACCGTTCTCTTCATTGCGTCCGCAAACGGCAAGCGTTACGTTCTCCAAGATCGTGTTCGGTTCTCGCCAAGTGGGAAAGTCGCGCAGCATATCCGTGCCTACGAGAAAGAAAATCTCATCGTTTGGATACAGCGCACGGAAATGCCGACAGGTAAGGTAGGTATAACTCGTCCCCGCCTTTTTTATCTCATAATCGGACACGCACGCCTGCGGAATATCCGCAAAGGCAAGCGCGCACATTGCCAGCCTGTCCGCGTCGGAAGAGAGCACGCGGTCGGGCTTATGCGGCGGCGTATGCGCAGGCATTACGAACAGAGTATCCAGCCGTAATCCTTCTATTGCCGCGCGGGCGAAATTCGTATGCTCTTTATGCACGGGGTCGAACGACCCCCCGAAAATGCCTATTCTCATAGTTTATCAATCCGTTTTTTCCTATTATACTACTTTTTTTTCTTTTTTTCAAGTATAAAAAGGACAAAAGCGGGCAAAAATCCAAGCATGAAACGATCCGCTTTTATTTCTGATATCATTTTTGCATTTTTTACTATGTTTTTATTCACGCTCGTTCTTTTTCGGTACGCGGGCATTCCCCTGTTTTCCGCCCTGCTTTTGAGCGCGGTATGCGGAGCGCTTGCCGCCGCTGCAACCGCCGCTTGGCTGCAAAGCAAGCGCAAAACCTTTTTCCTTAAAAAATCGGACGAAGCGCAAAAGGAAAAGCTCCTTACCCACCTCGCCTTTTTAAGCGACGAACAAAAAACACAGTTCTTCTTGGAAAGACTTTCCGAGGAAGACCGCCCCGCAAAACGGTTTGGAAAATTGCGGATTTATACGCTCGACACCTTTTATCTGCTCCGCTTTTCCTTTGCGCCCGTAACACAGGATGAAGTTCTGAATTTTTCTCGGCTCAAAACGGGGAAGAAGAAGATTTTGCTCTGCGCCCAAATCGAAGAGCGCGCCTATAAGCTCTGCCAAAAGCTGGATATCCGCGTGCAAGCGGGAGACGAAGTCTATGCCCTTTTGAAAGACAAAAACGCCCTGCCCACGCAGTATTTGGGCGAAGAAAGCACGGAGAAAAAATACGGGCGCAGACTACGCCTTTGGTTCTCCCGCGCCAACGCGAAGCGTTTTCTCGTCTGTGCCGTTCTCCTGCTCTTTACCGCTCTACTCAGCCCGTTCCCCTATTATTATCTGCTATTTGGCGGACTGCTCATTCTCGCCGCCGCACTCATTCGCATTTTCGGCTACGAGTAAAAAGGACTTACCCAGATGCGCGATGACGTCGCTTGCGAGCAAGGAATATTCTCCTATCTCCTTTGCCGCGAGCTCTGCCGCCACGCCCGTCAAATACGCACCGAGCGCGCCTGCGTCAAACACGGATGCGCCCATAGCGGCAAGCCCTGCAATCACGCCCGAGAGCACGTCGCCGCTTCCGCCCTTGGCTTGTCCCGAGCACCCCGCCGTATTCACGGCGACACGCGCGCCGTCCGTAATCACCGTTTCCGCGTTCTTCAAGAGCACGGTTATCCCGTTTTCCATGGCAAACGACTTGGCAACGGAACTTTCCGACCCCAAAATCTCTTCCGTCCTTTTCCCCGTTAAACGGGAAAACTCTTTTATATGCGGCGTGATGATCACGCTGCATTTCTTTTCTTGGAAAAGGCGGGACAAATCTTTTTGCTCGTATTTCGCAAGACTGTTGAGCCCGTCCGCATCCAAAATCAGTTTTCCTTCGTAACGCTCCAAAAGCCACCGCGCCCCGCGCGCAACCTGCTTGGAAACACCCATGCCCATGCCGTATGCAACGCTATCAAAGGCGAGCAGCTGCGCCATGTTTTTCGCGTTGAACGCATACCTGCCCCTGCCGTGCAAGGGTTTTAAAATGGCTTCTGGCAGCTTTAAACGGTACGCGGACAATACCCCCTTCGGCACGAATAGAT
>JAZQLT010000149.1:0-4379 GCA_045542815.1 Candidatus Scatosoma sp.
AAACATTCCGCCGCCGATAAGGAACAGCGCAAACGGAAGAAGCGCGAAAAGCCCAAAGAACACCGTCTGCGGAAGCGTGCCGACCGTGATGAGCAACGCGTTCTTTAAAAGCACGGGGAAGTTCATAGTATAATTCACCCCGAGCGCAAGCATCCAAAACGACATCATCGCCGATAAAGCGATCAAAATATAGCTAAATACCTTGGATATGATCAGCCATACTTTCTGTGCGCCGTCCGCGCCGAGTGCGATATTGAAATCCGCCGCGTTGAGCATGGTTTTGGAAATCAAGAATACAAGACTGAAAAACAGCGCCGTTTGCAACGCGTTTTTATAATTGAGTTTTACCCCGCGCCAAAAATCGTTGGTAACGAAAATCCCTTCCGTCCATACCATGTTACGAATCACGTACATTCCGCCCGAAAGCCCTACGGAAGCGATTAGCGAAGTAATTACAATCCCAAAACACATCATTAAATCGCCTTGTACGGTCAGCATTTCGGCAACGCCCTGAATGTTGGGCATTGCAGGATACCCTATACCCAGGTTTGCGCCGAAAGGATATATAACACCGTTGGTTTGGTTGATCAAAACCGATAAAATAACGACCGCCAAAAGGGGCAGGAAAAAGACCAAAATCAAAAGGTTGACTTTAAAGATTTTGCCGAAGTTTCCTTTAAAAATGTCCCAAAACAACTGCCAGCGGTTGGTCGGCAGCGTGCTTCTTGCATATTCTTCGCTGCGCTCCTTGCCTTCGAGCATACGGGCAACGAAGCCTTTTTTTTGTTGTGCCATGTGCATTACTCCATTTTTTTGTCCGTTACCTATTTTACTACAAAATTGTGATTATTTCAAGGAATTTACGGAAAAATTTAAAATTATTTCGCATAAAAAACTATTTTTTTTCACTCTGGCGGGAAAACCTTTGAAAAATCTTTGACATTTGTATAAAGATGTGCTACAATAAACCCGTTAAATAGAGGAGCGGGTGAACATCAGTACCCTATCGCAAGCAATCCTTAGGGCAGGTTTGCGCGATGAGCGATACGGGAAAGGGTATCTCCGCCGAAGCGTAAAACGCCCCTTTGCGCTGGGCATACGGGAGAATACCCGCATGACTGTCACCGTCCGTGAAGTGCTATTTAGTGTTTATCGTTTTACACGTACTTTGACGGCGGGGCTTGTTTTCCCGTCTTTTTATTTTATTTCGTTGTTAATTTTTCCAAAAAAAGGAGATTTTTTGTTATGAAACAGTACAGAGTCGGCGTGATCGGCGCAACGGGTATGGTCGGTCAGCGGTTTATGCTGCTCCTTGCAAACCACCCTTGGTTCAACGTAACGGCGCTTGCCGCGTCTTCCCGCTCGGCAGGCAAGACCTACACGGAAGCCGTAGGCGATAAATGGGCGTTCGAAACCCCTATCCCTGAAAAATACCATACCATGGTCGTGCTTGACGCAGAAAAGGATATGGAAAAAATCGCTGCGGCAGTAGATTTTGTGTTCTGCGCGGTAAACATGGACAAGGCTAAAATCAGAGCGTTGGAAGAAGCGTATGCTAAAATGGAAGTACCCGTCGTTTCCAACAACTCGGCACACCGCTTCACCCCCGACGTACCCATGGTAATCCCTGAAATCAATGACGGACACATCGAAGTCATCGCGGCGCAAAAGAACCGCCTTGGCACCAAGCGCGGCTTTATCGCCGTAAAATCCAACTGCTCTTTGCAGTCCTACGTGCCCCTTTTGCATCCCTTAAAGAAATTTGGTATCAAGGAAGCGGCGGTCTGCACCTATCAAGCAATCTCCGGCGCAGGCAAGACTTTTGCCACCATGCCCGAAATTGTAGATAACGTTATCCCCTACATCGGCGGCGAAGAAGAAAAGAGCGAAAAGGAACCCTTGAAAATTTGGGGCGAAGTGGTAAACGGCGAAATCGTTTCCGCAACCTCTCCCGCAATCACGGCGCAATGCTTGCGCGTACCCGTTTCCGACGGGCATACCGCGGCGGTGTTCGTCCGCTTTGAGAATAAGCCTTCTAAGGAAGAAATTTTACAGGCTTGGGCAGAATTCAAAGGCGCTCCCCAAGAGCTTCAGCTCCCTTCCGCTCCTGCGCAGTTCCTCAAATACTTTGAAGAAGACAACCGTCCGCAGGCAAAGCTTGACCGCATGGAAGGCAACGGCATGAGCGTTACGGCGGGCAGACTGCGTGAAGACAGCGTATATGATTACAAATTCGTGGGGCTTTCCCACAATACCTTACGCGGCGCGGCAGGCGGCGCAGTGCTGCTTGCGGAGCTTTTGGCGGCTAAGGGTTATTTCGATTGATTGCACACGCAAAATGATAAGGAGAATAGTATAACACTATGAAAGGATTTTTTAAGGGTAGCGCTACCGCTTTGATTACCCCTTTCGACGCAAACGGGGTTAATTATGAAGTTTTAGGACAACTCGTTGAATACCAAATCGAAAACGGCACGGACGCCATCGTATTTCTCGGCACGACGGGCGAACCTTCCACCATGTCCTTTGAGGAAGAGCATATTCTCATGGACTTCGCAGTGAAAAAGGTCAACGGCAGAGCCAAAGTCATTTTCGGTTGCGGCAGCAATAACACCGCAGACGCGGTGATGACGGCTAAGGCGGCGGAAAAATTCGGCGCGGACGGTCTGCTCGCCGTTACCCCCTATTATAATAAATGCACGCAAAACGGGCTCGTAGCGTACTATAAGGCTATTTGCGAAGCGGTGTCTATCCCCGTAATCGCTTACAACGTACCCGGTCGCACGGGCGTAGAAATCCAGCCCGCTACCATGGCAAAGATTGCCGAAATCCCCAACATTGCAGGCATTAAGGACGCCGGCGGAAACATGAGTAAAACCATGGAAACCTTCCGTCTTGTCCGTGAAAAATGCGACGTGTACTCGGGAGAAGACGCGCTGAACTTCCCTATTCTCGCGTGCGGCGGCGCAGGCGTGATCTCCGTAGTTTCCAATATCGCGCCTAAGCAGGTTAAAGAGCTTTGCACACTCATTGCGCAGGGCGACTACGCCAAGGCAGCCGCGTTGAACGATAAGCTCCTGCCCCTTGCAAACGCTTGCTTTGTAGAAGTCAACCCTATTCCCGTGAAAGAAGCGGTGAATATGCTTGGATTTAACGCGGGTACTCCCCGCGCGCCCTTGACAAGGCTGGAAGAACAAAACCGCGAGAAATTGCTTTCCGCTATGCAGACTTTCGGTTTGGAGTGTAAAGCATAATGGAAAAGACGAGAATTATTCTTTGCGGCGCATGCGGTAAAATGGGCGGAAACGTGCTCTCTTTGTTGGAAAACGACGCACAGGCGGTTGCCGTTTGCGGCGTCGATTTATTCCCGAAAGAAATCGGTATTCCCGTATATAAGAACTTTACGGAAATCAAAGAAACCGCGGAGGTTATCATCGATTTTTCTTCTCCTATCGGACTTGTCGAGCGCTTGGAGTACGCGAAAGCAAACGGGCTTGGGATCGTGCTCGCTTCTACGGGTTTTAGCGCGGAAGACTTGAAGACGATTGAAGAATACTCCGCTTACGTTGCGATTTTTAAGACGGCAAACCTTTCGCTTGGGGTGAATTTGATGCAGGCGCTTTGCAAAGCGGCGGCAGAAGTACTGGGCGAAAGCTTTGATATCGAAATTATCGAACGGCATCATAATCTGAAAAAGGACGCTCCCAGCGGTACGGCGCTCATGCTTGCGGATAGTATCAACGAAGTGTTTGAAGGCAAAAAGCGCTACGTTGGCGGTAGAGAAGGTATTGTCGGGGCAAGAGAAAGAGACGAAATCGGTATTCACGCCGTTCGCGGGGGTACGATCGTAGGCGAACACGAAGTCATGTTCGCAGGCGAAGACGAAGTCATCACGATCACGCACAGCGCCGCTTCTAAGCGAGTATTTGCGGCGGGCGCAATCCGCGCGGCAAAATTTTTACCCCAAAAGCAGGCAGGCATGTACGAGATGAAGCATCTTTTAGCAGAAGAAAACGCATAATTACACGAAACGTAACGGGCGAAGGATTTTCCCCTTTGCCCGTTATTATCTATATGGCAATTTTTAGAAAAATACTTTTGGGATATCGCCAAAAAGATTTGACTTTTCCATTCGTATCTGCTATAATGAATTCGTTTCTATAGGAAACGAGGCGTAGCGCAGCTGGTAGCGCGCAGCGTTCGGGACGCTGAGGTCGTGGGTTCGATCCCCGTCGCCTCGACCAAAAATACGGTGAAACCTTATGGTTGCACCGTATTTTTTCGTCTTCTGCGATGGCTGCGAGAAACCACGTATTACCGTGGGTTCGCGCGAGAAACGTCCGCAAGAAATAGTTTGGAAAATAATGCGAAAGTTGTCG
>JAZQLT010000150.1:0-8347 GCA_045542815.1 Candidatus Scatosoma sp.
TGGTATGTTTTCCATGGACAAGATTTTCAATAAAAAACGAGCTCGGCGCAAAACCGAACCCGTTTTAGAATTTCATTTTATTTTTTCTTTTTCATAAATAGCACTGTGGCAGAAATAAACAGCGGAGCAAAAAAACCAAAATTCCCAAGAAGAACCGAAGAACAGCCTACGCCGTCAAAGATACCGCCGACGCAAGATATGGGAATGAGCGCCACATAAAGCAACCCATATCCGCAGCTTGTGAAAAAGTTATGTATGGATTCGGGGTCTTCGGAAGAAGAAAGGGAAAATTCAAGCTCTCCATCGGGCAAGCCGTCCAAAGAAAGCGCATAGCCCGTTTCCGTTTTAATAAATCCATTTTCGTCGTTGATTAGATAATACGGGGTTTTGATCTCGACATCCAATTTACCAAATTTACTCCATGTCTTCGCGGGAGAAAGCAGGTATGTATACCTATAGATTGCAGGATCATACTCTTCGTCTATCGAAGGATAAATGGGAGCCGTAACCTTATTTACAATCGTGGATTTCGGCGGAACTTCGATTTCATATTCATACCAACGCATGAAATCATATTCAAAATCAAGGCTATAATAATGGTGAATGTTTCCAAATCTTGTATCGAGACCTTCGTTTAAAGCAAATACCACCGCATTATACCAATCCACTTCGGAAATACCGTTTTCCGAAGAATATGCGCCAAAGTGTTCTTCAAACACAAACTCTTCAAAGGTAAACGAACGATTGTAAACGAGCTCAATGTTGCCTTCGATGCGTTTTTCTTGCGCTCTGTTTTCATAAATCGTCCATTTCGGCATCTCGGAGAGCGGCTCACCGAACACGTAAACCGTGAATGTTGTCCCATTGCGCACCCAACCACCCATGGAAACGGTATCATCAAGAATTGTCGAAGCGTTAGATTCTGTAAACCAAATCCTTGTTTTGCTTGCGTCGGAAACGTGCTCAAAGGAGGCGTATGCGGAATCGTATTTTTCATCCATACCCGAAAACTCGTATTGATAGTGCGTAACGCGAAGGCTAGGAGAATAGAACTCATCCGTTACGTACTCGTCTAAAAGCATGGGAAGATCGGTTTCAATATCAAATTGCGAATAAAATGAAGATAAGGTATAGCGTATCGTTTTGTCAATCTTTTCCCCGTTCACGGTAATATCGTATTTATCCGTATCCGAATACGAATCGGCTTCGTACCAATAAGGTTTCTTCCCAAAAGGAAAGACCAACGTTGCATTCACCGTATAATCTTCGGGATTGTAAAAGGTGTATTCCGCGCTTACGCTGTCCGTATAAGATAAAAAGTCTTCTTTGGAAGTATAGACCGGAAAGTGCTGAATATCAAATATAAGTTTTTCATGTTGTACTTCTAACGGACAATTCTCGTCTTTTATGATTGCGCCCGTAGAAGAAACCCCTTCCCAATACCTTTGCGCGGAATTTGCACTGACCTTCCTTTCGGTGGGCGTAGGCAATGCAATCGACAACGCTGCATACGCTAAAAACAACGTCGCCAAAGCCCAAAAGGCTATTCTCTTCATAAAATCCCCCTTTACCTTCTTTACATAAGCTTTGATAAGATTTTCTTTAACGCGTATTTACAATGCTCGTAGGTGAGCCCGCCTTGGAAATACGCCGTATAAGGCGGTTTTACGGGCGCGTCGGCGGAAAGCTCCACACTCGCCCCTTCAACAAAACACCCTGCCGCCATGATCACCTTGCTGTCATACCCCGGCATATCCCAAGGCTCAAGCGTAACAAAGCTATCCACGGGCGAAGCTTCCTGCACCGATTGAATAAACGCACAAAGCTGCTCCGCCGTATCAAAACGAATGGCGCGGGTGATATCCGCGGGCGTTTTATCAAGCTTGGGGAAATTCTCATAGCCCAAAAATTCCATACATCTGCCGATGACAAGGCTGCCCTTAATCGCTTGATTTACCGTATGCGGCGCCATAAAAAGCCCCTGATAAAAAAGACGGTAACCGTACGCATAAGACCCGACTTCGTTTCCGATTGAAGGCGCGGTCAGTCTTCTGCCGATTAAATCGATATATGCTTCCTTTCCTACGATATATCCGCCCGTGGGCGCAAGTCCACCGCCCGGATTTTTGATAAGCGAACCGACTGCGACGTCCGCGCCGACCTCGCAAGGTTCTTGCTTTTCTACAAATTCCCCATAGCAATTATCCACGAAGATACAGCCTTTAAAACCCTGCGCTCGTATAAACGCGCAAAGCTCGCCAATCTCCGCGACCGTGAACGCGTCGCGAAGCTCATACCCGCGCGAACGCTGGATATAAATCATTTTCAGCGTATCTTTAAGACGCGCCATGTCTTTTTCAATCGCACCAAAATCAAACTTGCCCTCTTCCGTCAAGGGCGTGCAATCAAAGCAAATGCCAAAGTCCTTTAATGAGCCGTTCCCTTCGCCGAAAATCACCCCGCGAATGGTATCGTACGGCATACCCGAAACGGACAAAACGCTATCTCCCGTTCGCAAAACCCCGAACAGCGCCACCGTCAACGCGTGCGTACCGCTAAGGAGAGCGGGCGAAACGATACCCGTTTCCGCGCCGAGCGCGTGCGCAAACACTTCGCCGAGCACGAAACGCCCTTCGTCGCCGTAGCCGTAGCCCGTGGAGGGGTTAAAATGCCGCAAAGCAATCGAATGCTTATTAAAGGCTTTGAGCACCTTTTCTTGGTTAAATTCGCTGATTTCGTCTGCCAAAGCAAACTGTTTGCTTAAACTTTCTTCACTCTTTTTGATAAGTTCTTCTACCGTCATCTTTTGCTCCGTTTTATATTTTCAATAAGCGCATTACTTCGTCCGCGTTCGCCCTTTTGGGAGATAAATAGATATGATTTTGCATGCGTTTAAAGAAGGTTTGCTGCCGTTTTGCATAATTTCTCGTGTTCTTTTTCACAAGCTCTTTCATTTCGTCCTCGGTTGCGCCAATGCGTAAGCCTTCGGCGATTTCCTTATAACCAATCCCCTGCATACACTGCATTTCTTCCGTGATACCCTCTGAAAGCAACGCTTTTACTTCATCGACAAGCCCTTGCGCAAACATTTCGTCCACGCGCAGGTTGATACGGTTATAAAGCATATCGCGTGGATGCTCCACGGAAACGGCGGCAAAATCGAATCTGGGAACGGGCGCGTCCTGCTGTAAAGATTTCGCCTTGCCCGTCGTTTCGTAGATTTCCAACGCCCTGATGACTCTTTTAACATCATTATAGTGTAATTTCTCCGCACTTTGGGGGTCTTTTTCTCGCAAAATGGAATGCAGATATTCCTTTCCTTGCTCGCTTGCAATCTTTTCGTATTTTTCGCGGATTTGGGCATTTGCGCCGATATTTCCAAACTGGCTTTTGTACAGCAAGGAGTTGATATAAAACCCCGTTCCGCCGCATATAACGGGCGTTTTCCCTTCGGCGAGCAAGCGCTCTACGATAGGCAAAGCCGCCGCCTCGTAATCGCTGACGGAAAAGCTTTCCGTCGGCTCTACGATATCGATCATGTGGTGCGGGATACCCGCCCGCTCTTTTTCGGTCGGCTTTGCCGTACCGATATCGAGCTTTTTATACACGAGCATGGAGTCAGCGGAAATAATTTCCCCGTTCAAGGCTTTTGCGCACGCGATCGAAAGAGAAGTTTTTCCCGAAGCCGTAGCCCCGCAAATCACCAGTACTTTCTTCGTCATACAATCCTCTTAAACATTTTTTCCAGCTCAGTTTTGGACATTTTGACAACAACAGGTCTGCCGTGCGGACATTTCAAGCCCATATCCCCGTCCATGAGCGCAAACAAAGCGTCAATTTCTTCTCTCGTTAAATCCATGCCCCCTTTCACCGCCGCCTTACAAGCCGCGGAAGCAAGCTTATCTTTGAGAATATCGACAAGGCGAATGGAGCGGTAACCGCTGATATCGCTGAGAATATCGGCAAAGAATGCGCCAAGATCGATATTTTGCAAATCGGCAGGCAGGGCGTAAATCAAGAATCCGCTTTCCCCGTTTTCCGTAATATCAAAGCCCATTTCTTGAATATCTGCCATTCTTTCCCGCAAAAACTCTCTTTCAAAGACGTTTACGCTCAGTTCGTACGGCACGAGCATGGGCTGCTGTAAAACCGTGCGCTCTTGCATGCGTTTTTTCAAACGATTGAAAATCAAACGCTCGTGTGCGGCGTGCTGATCGATGATAAATACGTCGTTTTTGCACTCATATAAAAGATAGGTATTGAACAGCTTTCCCGCATATACGCAGGAAGAAATATCTATTTGACTTTGCTTGTTTTGCTTATCCAGTTCTTCCAGATAGCGCTTGTTTTCACTGAACTGATCAAAGGCTTGGATATTCTTTTGCGCCTGCTCATAGGCGGGGTCATTCACTTCAAACACGTTGCGTTTAAAGTATAAATCGGGAAAACGCTTTTGCAAATCTTCCGCCGTTTTGCTCGTTTTTCTCGGTTTGGAATTTCCCGTTTCCTGCGGAATATACTCCCCGATCTCTTCCATGGGAATAAAGCCTTTTATAGGTTCTTTGGCTTTTTGGGTTTCAAAAGGAAGCTCTATACCCTGCTTTTTTGCTGTGAATGCAGGCGCGCAAGCTTCGATTTCTTTTTGCGCTTCTTCATAGGTCAACATGGTAAAGCCATAGGTTTTATTGCTCTTTTCGGATTTTTCGGGGGAAACCGCGGGTTTATATGCAGGCACTTCCCTTTCCGTTTCTTCCTGTTTGGAAGCGGGGACTTCGTCCGCATAAATCATCGAAGACGGCTTACGAACCACGTATTCAAGTGCCTTTTTCTGACCGTCCAAAACCGCGGAAACGACCGAATAGATACAACCGTAAATAATGCCGTTGTCTGCAAATCGAACGTCCGATTTGTTCGGGTGTACGTTGACGTCCACGATTTCCGTGGGTAAATCGATATACAAAACGTAGAACGGATACTGCCGTTTCATCAAATATCCCGAATAGGCGTTTGCCATCGCCGCCGAAACGGTAGCGTTTTGAATAAATCTTCCGTTGATGAATACGCTTTGGTAGCTTTTATTCGCTTTATAGAAATTTTGATCGCCGATATATCCACGAATGCGCACGCCGTGCTTATCCGCGTTGATTTCATAACAACGCGAAAGGGTTGACGCGCCGTACACGCCTACAATCGCTTCTTCCATGCCACCGCCGAAGGATTGCAACACTCTCTTCCCGTCCACATAGTAAAGAAAGGAAATGTTCGGACGGTTGAGAATAAAACGGGAAACAAAGTTGGTGATCTCCGTTTCTTCCGCCTTATCCGTCTTTAAGAAATTCAAGCGCACGGGCGTATTGAAAAAGAGCATTTCTACGCAAACGTCCGTACCCTTTTCCCCCGCCGCTTCTTGGATAGAGCCTATCTGTCCGCCGTCAGACGAGAGCGAATAGCATTTTCCGTTTTCCGTCTTGGAAGTGATCGTCATTTTGGATACGGCGGCAATCGAAGCCACCGCTTCCCCTCTAAACCCCAGCGTTAAAATATTCTCCAGGTCTTCCGCCTTGGAAATTTTGCTCGTTGCGTGCGGTAAAAAGGCGGAATGAAGATCGTCTCGCTCGATACCGCAGCCGTTATCTACGACGCGGATAAGCTGTTTCCCGCCCTTTTCGATATAAATTTCAATTTCCGTAGCCCCTGCGTCGATTGCGTTTTCCACGAGCTCTTTCACGACCGAGTACGGTCTATCGACGACCTCGCCTGCCGCAATTCGGTTAAATACGCTCTGGGGCAATATATTGATTTTCGGCATGATTATCTATCTCCGTCCACTTTATCTTTTAAATCGCTGACAAGCATAAACGCTTGCATGGGCGACATAGTATTGAGATCCACTTCGGATAAAATCCGCTCCACTTCCGTGAGCTGTTTCTCTTGCACCGCTTCTTCTTCCGCCCATTCCGTTTGGATTTTCCCGCGCGCGATATCACTCTTTTCAAGCGCTTTCAAAATCCCTTTGGCACGGGAAGTTACTTCCTTGGGCACGCCCGCAAGCGAAGCTACTTCAATACCGAAGCTGCGGTTTGCGCCGCCGCGTGCAATTTTTCTTAAGAATACCACCGCGCCGTTGAGCTCCTTTACGGTTACTTTATAATTCTTCACGCCCTCCAGCTTGGTTTCCAGCTCAGTAAGCTCGTGATAATGGGTAGAAAAGAGCGTTTTCGCGCGGATATGTTCGGCAAGGTATTCAATCACCGACCAAGCGATCGAAAGCCCGTCGTAGGTGCTCGTACCCCGTCCCACTTCGTCCAAAATCAAAAGACTGTCCTTTGTGGCATGGCGCAAAATAGTCGCCACTTCCGTCATTTCCACCATAAAAGTACTCTGATCGAAAATAAGATTATCGCTTGCACCCACACGGGTAAAGATACGGTCGGTAAGCGGAATTTCCGCCGCCTTTGCCGGCACGAACCCGCCGATGTGCGCCATAATAACGATGAGCGCGATTTGCCGCATATACGTGCTCTTACCCGCCATATTCGGACCCGTTATGATTGCACAGCGGTTTTCTTCGTTGTCCAAAAGCGCGTCGTTAGGCACGAAACGGTCTTTGGAGATACCTTCCACAACGGGATGCCGACCGTCCGTAATTTTTAACTGCGCGCCGCTTTCCATAATTTTTGGACGAGCGTAACGGCGTTCTTTTGCCACCGTTGCAAAGGATACGATACAATCGAGAAGCGCGACCGCCGCCGCCACCGTTTTTAAACTTTCAATATTCGCAGAAAGCACTTCTAAAAGCTGTTGATACAAACGAGCTTCGATTTGCAACGCTTTTTCGCCGCTCGTTAATATTTTTTCTTCAAAGATTTTTAATTCTTCGGTGATATATCTCTCGCCCGTGGTTAAGGTTTGTTTACGGATGTATTCCGCGGGCACTTGGTCTTTGAAAGAGTTGGATACTTCGATATAGTACCCAAACACTTTATTGAAACGGATTTTCAGCGTTCTGATCCCCGTGCGGTCGCGCTCACGCGCTTCCATGTCCTGTAAAATAGCGGTTGCGTCCGTGCGAATGGCACGGAGCTCGTCCAACTCCTTATGGAAACCTTCGCGAATATATCCCCCGTCCTTCATAACGGTAGAAGCATTTTCGTCGATTGCCGCGTGTAAGAGCTCGCAAAGTTCTCTCATATCCAAAAGCCCTGCATCTATATCGGCAACGATCTGCGAAGTAAAGCCCGTCAGCTGAAATTTCAACGACGGCAGTATCTGCAAGGATTTTTTCAGGGAAACGCAATCCCGCGGCGTAAAATTCCCGTTGGAAATTTTACCCGCCAAGCGCTCGATATCCCCCATATCGCGCAGATTTTCACTCAGCCCTGCGCGCACCACGGAAGCATTGAAAAGCTCTTCTACCCCGTCCAAGCGGTAGTCTATTTCCGCCTTTTCTTTCAGCGGAGATAAGATCATTCTCGAAAGCATGCGCCCACCCATGCCCGTTTTCGTCTTGTCCAAAACCCAAAGCAGCGTACCGTATCTCTTGTTTTCGGCATTATTTCTCACGAGCTCTAAATTGCGCACCGCGTTTCCGTCCAAGGTCATAAATTTCTCTTGATTGATGACTTTAATGGAGCTGATATTCGCAAGCGAATGCTTTTGCGTTTCGCGCAGATATTCTATCAGCGCGCCCGCGGCTGCAATCAGGTTATCCTTGCCGGAAATGCCGTAGGCGGCAAGCGTTTTTGCGCCGAGCTGTTCAAGCAAATTCTTCTCCGCGTGCTTGACGTTGAACGCCCACGGAAGATAACAGGAAAACGGCGGCAAAAGGTTGTGCCGCACTTCTTTGAGCCCCTTTGCCGCGGCAAGCATATCATCGTTGCAAACGATCTCCGCCACGGAAAACTTGATGAGCAGCTCCACCGCTTCGTAAACGGCGGGATCCCCCTTAAATTCTTCGGCGAAAAACTCCCCCGTCGTAATATCCGTCCACGCTACGGCAACGCCTTCTGTCGATTTGAACAGACAGGCGATATAATTATTCTTCTTTTCTTCCAGCATGGTCTCTTCGGTAACCGTGCCTGCGGAAACGATACGGATAACGTCCCGCTCGACAAGTCCCTTTCCCGCTTTGGGATCGGAAAGCTGTTCGCAAATCGCCACCTTTTCGCCAAGCGATACCAGCTTTGCGATATAGTTATCCGCCGCGTGATAGGGAATCCCGCACATGGGCGCGCGCTCTTCCAAGCCGCAATCCCGCCCTGTAAGCGTAAGTTCCAAAAGGCGCGATACCTTCACCGCGTCGTCGAAAAACATCTCGTAAAAATCCCCGAGACGGTAAAACAACACG
>JAZQLT010000151.1:0-3013 GCA_045542815.1 Candidatus Scatosoma sp.
AAGTATATCCAAACACGAACAAATGTTCGGATTTTATTCCAAAAAATGGCAGAAGGGGGTTGCATTTTTTCAAAGCGGTGCAATAATAAAGCCCGTTCCCGATTGCCACGGGTATAACGAGTATATCTGTGTAGTTAAGTACGGATATAGCGGGAATGACTTTTAAAAATAAAAGCGCGGGAAGCGCATTGCGGGGTGATATTTTTTGGAGAATTACTTAAAGACGGTGCTGTATGCGTATCCGCTGTTAAAAACGGTGGGACAAGACTACGAGCAGCACATACGGAACAAGGCGTTACTCTCCTACGACGGGAAGTGGAATACGGTGCGTTTGGCGGAGTATTTGGCGGAGGAAATTCTCCGAAAAGAGCGTCTGGAATGGCTCAAAGGCGTAATTGACAAGGTCTTGGACAAGCTGTCGGAAACGGAAAGGGCGCTCGTAGCCCTGCGGTATTTTGGCAAAAGACGAAAAAAACGCCCCTGTGCCGACGGGGGAACGGCGCAGGGGCAGACGAATTGTATTCCCGCTTGGAGCGATCGAACTTATTTCCGTATGCAGCGCAAGCTCTCCCAAAAGGTGGGGGCGATGCTGACGGCGGCGGGGCTTACCGAAAGGGTGTTTGAAAGGGAGCTGGCGCCCATTGAGATGATTGCGAAAATACATAGGTTTGTGCAGGAAGGACGGGATCAGAGATCTTGCTCGTAGGGCGGACGGCGCGGCGGCTTTAAAACGAGCGCGGCGAGCACGGGTACGAGCAGGCAGACGACGATTAAAATCGCAATCTGCGCCGGGGTATTTCCTTCTGCGGGGGTAGGCTCTTGCGTATCTATATCGGCGGGCGGGGTCTGTGCGGCGAGATAGTCGGCGTATTCGGAGTTTTCTTCGTACAAAACGCCGCTTGGCTTCGGAACGTAGCCAAATTCTTCTCCCCGCAGCACGTAGCAATAGGTTTCCGAACCGACACGGTAATCGCCGTAATATACGCATGGAATGACAAGCTCGGTTAAAAAGGAAGAATCTGCGGAATTGGAATTTTCGATTTTGTAGCGAAGCTCGAAGGTGTAATACAGATAGGGGCGGGCGGGGATATACTCCACGAAGGTCAAATCCTGCGTTTTGGCGTAGCCGACCAGCCTGCGCGCCGCGCCGTCGTCCCGTTGGTATTCGATTTTACAAAAGTCGGGGCGGTATTCCAGCAATTTTACGTAATAAGTTTTGGGGAGCAGGAAAAGCCCGCGGCTTTCTTCGGCGGCGGTGTAGAAAAATACGCCGTCTGAAAGAATGCAGGCGTAATCGCCTGCGGCGGGCGTGCTCTCGGCTGCAGCAACCGTTTGCGGGAGCGCGAAAAGGGACTCGGCTTGTCCTTTCGGTATAGACGAGTAGGAAAAAATATGTAAGATAAAAAACAGGGGCAGAATTGCCGATAGAAGTAATTTTTTCATAAGCGCAGTTTTAAAACGAGTGGTTTCCGAATTTTGTCAATTTCGGTTTTACCATTATAAAGCGGAGAAGAAGGGGGTTTTTAGCGGTTTGGCGGGGAATATGAGAGAAATTGTAGAAAGACTCTGCTTGGTGGAAGCGGAGCTTACCAGAAGAAGGCAAGGCGACAGGTTAGCTTTGTACAACAGCGGGGAGAAAAAGCACGAAAAGCAGCTCGCCTTTCATAAATGCAAAAAACGCAATCGGTGGGTGTTCGGCGGGAACCGTTCGGGAAAGACGGAGTGCGGGGCTGTGGAGTGCGTGTATATGGCGCGGGGGATACACCCGTACCGCGAAAACCGCAAGGACGTTTGCGGGTGGGTGGTATCCCTTTCCCAGCAGGTACAGCGCGACGTGGCGCAGAAAAAAATCCTGCAATATCTTCGGCGGGATTGGATTGAAGATATCGTCATGTTAAGTGGGAGAAAGGACGCACCCGAACACGGTATCATCGATTTTATCCGTGTGAAGAACGCGCTCGGCGGAAGCTCGGTAATCGGCTTTAAAAGCTGCGATCAGGGCAGAGAAAAGTTCCAAGGGACTTCGCTCGATTTCGTTTGGTTCGACGAAGAGCCGCCCGAAGATATCTATGCGGAATGCCGCATGCGCGTGCTCGACCGCAAGGGGGACGTGTTCGGGACGATGACCCCGCTCAAAGGGCTGACTTTTGTCTATAACGAGATCTTTCTCAATCGCAGAAAGGACCCGGAAGTGTGGTACGAGTTCATGGAATGGAGCGACAATCCGTACTTGGACGAGGGGGAAGTGCAGGCGCTTGGCGCGAGCATGGACGAGCGGACGCTGCAATCGCGGCGGTACGGAAGGTTTGCTTCTGCGGCGGCGGGGCTGGTATATCCGGAATTTGACGAGAACGTGCACGTGATCGAACCTTTCTCTATCCCCAAGGAATGGCAGGACGCCATTTCCATTGACCCGGGGCTGAACAATCCGCTTTCCGCGCATTGGTATGCGGTGGACTTCGACGACAACGTGTACGTTATCTACGAGCACTACGAGGCGGGACGGGATATCGACTACCATGCGGATAAGATTAAGGAAATCTGTAAAAAACTCGACTGGCATACCGACCGTCAGGGGCGGGTGTGTGCGCTCATTGACAGTGCGGCAAAGCAAAGAACGCTGGGGTCGGTGAAGAGTGTTGTGGAGCTCTTTTACGAGCGGGGAATACTCGTCAATCCCGACGTGGAGAAGGATTTGTTTTCGGGGATTGCACGGGTGAAGAGTTATCTTATCCGCGACAACGGGTTGCCGAATATTTACATTTTTAACAACTGCGTCAATCTCATTAACGAAATAAAGGGGTATTACTGGGGGAACGGAGACGTGCCCAGAAAGACGGACGACCACAGTCTGGATGAAATGCGGTACTACCTTATGACCAAGCCGAAAAAGACTCCTGCACAACAACCCAAAACCGCGATACAAAAGGATAAGGAGCGTTTGGTGCGCAAGCTCAAAAGGGGGCGGTACGGGTTATAAACGACACCTCATCAGTCGCTGCGCGACAGCTTC
>JAZQLT010000152.1:0-6059 GCA_045542815.1 Candidatus Scatosoma sp.
GCTCTGCCGCTTTTTGTGCGATGACGATCTTTTCGTCCGTATGAATGGTCGTTTTCTTCGTGTAGGGCTCGCCCGAAGTCTTTTGCACCTCGCGCACGGACATAGCGCCGCCGCGGATACGAATGATTTTTCCTTCTTCTTCCAGCTGGAACAAGTCTCTGCGCAAAGTCATTTGCGATACGTGCGGGAAAAATTCTTCCAGCTGCTCTAAGGTAAGTTTGCCGCGTTTGTCTAAAAGTTCTGCAATTTCCGTAATACGCTCTCTTTTCATTCTGTTCTCTCCTTTTTCACATTATAGTACTTTTAACAGCTTAAATTTATCACAAAAATGAAAAAATAGCAACCAAATGAACGCGGATTTCAGGTTTTTGTTTTAATTTTTCAAAAATTTTTGTGAAAATGGAGAAATATGTGATGATAATTTTCACATATTTTTGCTTGCGGTTTATGCCGCAACTGTGTTATAATAAAGGGGAAGAAGAGCGGAGAAAGGGTATGTACGATTTTTTAACCGATTTAGACGGATATTTTTGTGAAAAATATGCAAATTACGATAAGATTTGCGTTTTGCCGGGCTATGAAATGCCCGTTATGCAGCGTTCCGAAGTGCGAGAAGACGGCAGAACGTACGCTTACACCTTGCCGTTGGAAACGATGCGCCTTGCCGATCAAAAGGAGAAGGACGCACTCTTAAAAGAGCTGAAATCCCGCATGACGGATACGACGTTTTCCTTTTCTTTCCGTACGATGGGCATATTCGCCCGTATGAAGAACCGTTTTTCCAAGTATGCGGTGTATAAAGCTCTGAAACAGCTTTTCAACAAGTACGGCGTAAGCGAAGCGGAGGCTTTGGGACAGCTGAATATCTTAGAAGAAGTGTGGAAGGGGATTTGCAAGGGGAAATTCCTGCCCACGAAAAATCTCGTTTTCTCGCTTGCGCTGACGGCGAATTTTTCCTTTGAAGACACCCGTGCGCTATTAATTCTTTGCGGGTATGAAATGGATTATTCTATCGTAAAGGACGTGGTGATCTCGTACCTGCTTACCCGAAAAGTGTATAATCGGGGTATGGTGGACGCCGCTTTTGCAGAATATAAAGTAGGGAATTTGTTTATCAAATAAAAAACACTTGCATTTTGCGTTTGCATATGCTATAATAAAGAAAACTTAAATACCGAGCGGGAAAAGAGTACCTTTTCTCCTTGCCGTAACAGAGATACGCGCCGTGGGCTGAAAGCGCGTTAGGGAAGGGAATGGGGAAAGTGCGTTTCCGCGTTATCAGGACAGACTAATCCTCTGCGGTTGCCCCCGTCATCGGGCGAATAAGGAAAAAGCCTTGGGCTTTTTTGAAGTAAAGTGGAACAGCGTTTAACCGACGCCTTTACGCAAGATTTTTTGCGTAAAGGCGTTTTTTAAATAACCAAGTAAATATAATCCGAACTCGCCCAAAAGCGTGTCTTTTCCGCGCTTTTAGGTTCATCGTCATTGTAATACTTGGGTATAACTGCTTCCTCTTCACCCAAAATCATCGAAAAATCCACGCCTTTGGGTGCGCAGCAATTTTCAGTAGGCAAATTTCGTTCTCAGCCAAGGCGGAGGGCGCAGACAAACCTTAGCGGTTTGGCAAGACCGACAACGATGGATTAGGCGAAATTCGCCACTCAAAATCGTGTTCGGATTATATTTACTTGGTTAAGGAGATTTCTATATGTGGTTTAAAAATCTCAGAGAAGACATCAAAGCGGCGAAGGCAAACGACCCCGCCGCGCGAAACTCGTTTGAAATATGGCTCACCTATTCGGGTGTGCACGCCTTATCGTGGCACAGAGTGGCGCACTTTTTCTATAAGATAAAGCTCAAGCTCTTGGCAAGGATACTCAGCCAAATGGCGCGTTTTTTCACAGGTGTGGAAATTCACCCTGCGGCGAAAATCGAAGCGGGGGTGTTTATCGATCACGGCATGGGCGTAGTGATCGGCGAGACGGCGGAAGTGCATAAGGGAACGGTCATTTATCAAGGCGTTACCCTTGGCGGTACGGGCAAAGAGCACGGAAAACGGCACCCTACGATTATGGAAAACGTTACCCTTTCCGCAGGCGCGAGGGTGCTTGGCGGGTTCACCGTCGGCAAGGGTGCGAAAATCGGCGCGGGTGCGGTGGTCTTAAAGGAAGTGCCTCCGTACGCAACCGTCGTGGGCGTCCCCGGACGTATCGTACGCATTCGTCCGCCCGAAGCCGAAGACCCCACCCACGAAGGGATTACGGCAACGCTTGCACTCTCGCATGAAGCGAAAGAAGAGCTTGCCAAAGAGCTGGCAAACCAAGCGGAAGCAGAGCGGAATGCAACGAAATGAAAGCACCATGTACGAGATGAAGGAGAAAAGACATGAAAATTTACAATTCATACACGAAGAAAAAAGAAGAGTTCAAGCCCCTGGAAGGGAATAAAGTAAAAATGTACGCGTGCGGCATTACGGTGTCGGGCGAAGCGCATATCGGGCACGGATACCAAGCTCTCATTTACGATATCATGCGTAAATATTTGAAGCGTTTGGGCTATGACGTAACCTATGCCCGCAACTACACGGACGTGGACGATAAGATTATCGCAAAATCCCGCGAAACGGGTATCCCCGCGGACGTGTATGCGGCAAATATGATTGAAAATATCAACAAAATCATGGATAAATTTCAGGTAGATGACCCCGACGTGTGGCTCAAAGCGACGGAGAACATCGATAACATTATCGATTTTATTTCCAAGCTCATCGAAAAGGGGCATGCGTACCCCACCAAGAACGGAGACGTGTATTTCGACGTCGTTTCTTTCCCCGGATACGGCAAGCTTTCCAATCGCAACATTGAAGACGCTTTGGACGGCGTGCGCGTAGATAACGACGACGAGAAGAAGAACGCCTACGATTTCGCGCTTTGGAAGAGTGCGAAGCCGGGCGAGATCTCGTGGCAATCCCCTTGGGGCAAGGGGAGACCGGGCTGGCATATCGAATGCTCGGCGATGAATCGGGAAGCATTTGGGGAGCAGATCGATATTCACGGCGGGGGCAGGGATTTGATTTTCCCGCACCACGAAAACGAAATTGCGCAAACGGAAGCGCTCACGGGTAAGCAGTTCGTGAAATACTGGACGCATAACGGCTTGATTAAGGTCAACGGGCAGAAGATGAGTAAGTCCTTGGGTAACAGCCTGCTTCTTGGCGAGTTGCTCGATAAATACTCGGACGAAGCGGTGAAGTTTGCGCTGTTGCAGACCAACTACCGCAACGATATCAATATCACGGACGATCTTTTCCCCGAAGCGGAAAAGCATTTGTACGAGTTCTATTCCACGCTTGCCGTGCTGGATAAGGTAATGGACAAGGTACGGGGCATGGAGTTTACTTTGGACACCGACGACGCAATCCGCGCGGCAGAGATTGCGGCGAAGATCGAACGGGAGTTTGACGAGTGTATGAGCGACGATTTCAATACCGCGCTGGCACTGTCCAATCTGTTCGGGTATTTCAAGGAAATGAAAAAGCTTCTCCAAAGCGGAAAAGCGGCGGATACCTTCGTGGCGCTCAGCCTTTCTATTGCATTGAGAAAGACGTATGCGCTGCTTGGCTTGTTTAAGAAAAAGGCGGCGGAATACCTTGCTTGGTATGATGAGAAAAACGCGGAAGAGATCCCCGCGGAAGTCCTTGCGATTGCGCAGGAACGCTGGGAGGCGAGAACGGCGCGCGACTGGGCAAAGAGCGACGAGCTCCGCGCCAAGCTTTCCGAGCTGGGCTACACGGTAAAAGACAGCAAAACGGGCTACGAGCTGACGAAAAATTGATAGCTATCCCCCTTGCGTTTGCTTGACAAACGCGGCGGGGGAATATATAATGAAAAGGAACTTCGCCTTCGGCGAAAGAACGCCTACGGCGTTAAGGGCGCAACCTATCGGTTGCTTTTAGGGGGCCAGTTTCCTGGAGCGCTGCTCCACATCACGGCAGGGCTGCGTGCCCTTGACCCATGCAAATAAACCGTAAATTGAAACGAAAGGACATAGATTATGAAAGCAAAAGAATTAAGAGAATTGTATTTGGGCTTTTTCAAAGACCGCGGACACAAGGTGATTCCGTCGGCTTCCTTGATACCCGAAAACGATCCTACCGTACTTTTCACTACGGCGGGTATGCACCCGCTCGTGCCCTACCTGTTGGGTGAAAAGCACCCCGCGGGCAACCGGTTGACGGACGTGCAGAAGTGTGTGCGTACGGGGGATATCGACGACGTGGGCGACGAACGGCACTGCACTTTCTTTGAAATGCTGGGCAACTGGTCGCTCGGCGATTATTTCAAGAAAGAAATGATCCCTTGGAGCTATGAATTTTTGACGGGTGAGAAATATCTGAATATCCCGTCGGACAAGCTCGCCGTTACCGTGTTCGGCGGAGACGATACGCTGCCCCGCGACGACGAAGCGGCGGCGCTTTGGGAACAAGCAGGGATCAAGAAAGAAAATATTTATTTTATGCCCCGCGAAAACAACTGGTGGGGACCTGCGGGCTTGACAGGACCTTGCGGCACGGACACGGAAATGTTCGTCATTCGTAAGCCCAAGTGCTCGCCTACCTGTAACCCCGATTGCAGCTGCGGTGCGTTCTTGGAAATCTGGAACGACGTGTTTATGCGCTTTAATAAGCAAGCGGACGGTACCTATACCGAGCTTTCGCAAAAGAACGTAGATACGGGTATGGGTTTAGAGCGCGCGCTCTGCGTACTTAACGGCAAGTCCAGCGTCTATGAAACCGACCTTTTTGAAAATGCGATTAAGGTAATCTCCACGCTCACGGGCAAGAACTATGACGACAGTGAAGAAACGACCAAATCCTTCCGCGTTTTGCTCGATCATACGCGTACGGCGACGTTTATGCTCGGCGACGAGAAGGGGATTGTGCCTTCCAATACCGACCAAGGCTATATCCTGCGCAGAATTATCAGAAGAGCGGTGCGCTACGGGAGAAAGATCGATCTGCCCGAAGGAAGCCTTGCAAAGATTTCCGAAGCGTTCATCGAAGAATACAAGGACGTATATCCCGAGTTAAAAATCAACGCGGCGAAGATTGCGGAAGAGCTTGCTAAGGAAGAAGCGAAGTTCAACAAGACCTTGCAGCAGGGCTTGAAGGAATTTGAAAAATGTATAAGCGGTATCGAGCGCAAGAATGCGTTTATGGCGCAAAACGACCCTGCGTACGTGCCCGAAAAGGTGATCGGCGGTAAGCAGGCGTTCCGTCTGTACGATACCTACGGGTTCCCCGTGGAGATCACGGACGAAATGGCGAAAGAACGCGGATTTACCGTGGATTTGGACGGCTATAAGGCGGCGTTTGAAGAGCATCAAAGCAAGAGTAAAGCGGGGAGCGAAGGCAAGTTCGCTTGCGGTCTTGCCGATCATAAGGAAGCAACGACGGCGCTCCATACGGCAACGCACCTGCTCCATGCGGCGCTCAAAAAGGTGTGCTCGCCCGACGTCAATCAAAAAGGCTCGAACATTACGGAAGAAAGACTGCGTTTCGATTTCAACCTGCCCCAGCCTATGACTCCCGAACAGATCAAGGCGGTGGAAGACTTGGTAAACGAAGTAATCAAGGCGGATATTCCCGTGGTTATGAAAGAGATCACTTTGGACGAAGCGAAAGCGGAAGGCTTTACGGGCTTATTTGAAAGCAAGTACGGCGAAGTGGTGAAAACCTACACGATCGGCGATTTCTCCAAAGAAATTTGCGGCGGCCCGCACGTGGAATCGACGGGCAAGCTCGGAAAATTCAAAATCCAAAAAGAACAGAGCAGTGGTTCGGGTATCCGCCGTATCAAGGCAATTTTGGAATAAACCAAGCACCTATGTACGGGTTGAACGATAAAAAGGGGCGATACAACGCCCCTTTTTCAAAAGGAAAAGGCTATGAAAGACGTCTATTCTTCTGAAAAAATAAAAGCGCTCACCGCGCCGATTTTGGAAAAGGGGTTCACCTTTGAATATTTATACCAAAAGGGCGGGGATAGCAGCTGTGTGTA
>JAZQLT010000153.1:0-6611 GCA_045542815.1 Candidatus Scatosoma sp.
GGGACCCCGCGAGTTTTCCCGCGGGCGTGCGCGACATGGTGCGCTTGAAGATTTTTGCGTTCGACTTCGGAGTTTGCAACTTTGCGGACTTCTTTATCGTCGGCGGGGCGATTGCGCTCATGCTATCCATGCTGTTTTTCGATAGTGCAGCGGTATTCCCTTTGACGAAGAAGTATAAAGCCTTAGCCAAGGAAGAAGAGCGAAAGGAAGAAGAGAAAAAAGCGGAAAAGAGCCGCCGTGCGGCGGAGAAAGCGCGCGCAAAAGCCGAGGCGCGGAAGAAGGAGTAAGGCATGGATCAACGCCTGTTCATTGCGGAAGAAAACTGTAACCGTCTGGATATCTTTTTAAGCGAGCAGACGGAAGATTTCACGCGCTCCCGTTTAAAGAAGCTGATCGAAGGGGGGCAGGTATCCGTCAACGGCAGGCAGATCACGAAAGCAGGCATGGAAATAAAGCGCGGGGACAGCGTAACGGTGGCGATCCCCGACGCAGTGGAATATACGGTGAAAGCGGAAAATATCCCCGTGGAGATCGTCTATCAGGACGACGATCTTGCCGTGGTGAACAAGCCGCAGGGCATGACCGTGCATATCGGTAACGGCAACGTCAGCGGTACGCTCGTCAACGCGCTCTTGTACGCGCTCGACCGTTTAAGCGGTATCGGGGGAGTACTCCGTCCCGGCATCGTACACCGTATCGATAAAGACACTTCGGGGCTTTTGGTGGTGGCGAAAAACGACAAGGCGCACGTTTCCTTGGCTTCGCAGATCGCGGAAAAGACTTGTAGGCGTACCTATTACGCACTGCTGGAAGGTAACTTAAAGGAAGATCGCGGTCGGGTGGTAACGGATATCGGCAGAAGTCCAAACGATCGCTTGAAAATGGCGGTATTACCCGACGGCAAGGGAAAGATCGCGGTTACGGACTTCGAAGTCGTCGCGCGCTTTGGCAGCGAGTTCACTTTATGTAAATTCGATCTGCAAACGGGCAGAACGCACCAAATCCGCGTGCACGCCAAGCACTTGGGACACCCCGTGGCTTGCGATCCCGTTTACGGGTTCAAAAAGCAGAAGCTCAAAGCGGACGGGCAGCTTCTCCATGCGGCAAGGCTGGAGCTTACTCACCCCACGAGCGGGGAAAGAATGGTATTCCATGCGCCCCTGCCCCCCGTGTTTTCGGAAATTTTACAAAAGCTTAGCAAACAGTACGGCTGCGCTTTGGAAGAGTTATGTTAAAAATCACAAAAGTAAAACGCAATAGTATCGCCAAGGCGCTTGGCTTGGAAGTCGGAGACGAAATACTCGCCTTCGACGGCTTTGCGTGCGAAGACGAGCTGGATTATCTTTACTACGTGGAAGCGGACGAATTTACCATGACCGTGCGCGATCATAGAAGCGGGCAGGAAACGCTTTTGGAAGTGGAGAAGGACGAAGGGGAAGATTTGGGCTTGGAGTTTGCGAAAAACACTTCCATCAAGACCTGTCAAAACCGTTGCGTATTCTGCTTCGTTGATCAAATGCCCAAGGGTATGCGGGAAAGTTTGTATATAAAGGACGACGACTATTCCATGAGCTTTTCCTGCGGGAACTTCGTAACCTTAACCAACCTTTCGGACGAAGGCTTGGAGCGTATTATCCGCTTAAAGCTTTCCCCCCTGTATATTTCGGTGCATACCATGAACCCGGAGCTGCGGCAAAAGCTCCTTAGAAACCGACATGCGGGCAAGATCGTTCAGCAGATCGATCGGCTCGCCAAGGGCGGGATAGAGATGCACTGCCAAGCGGTGCTGGTGCCGGGAGAAAACGACGGAGACGAGCTTGCTTACACCGCGCGGGAACTGTTTAAGTACTACCCGTTCGTGCGGGATATCGCGTGCGTGCCAACGGGCATTACCAAGTACCGCGACGGCTTGTATCCCATTCCCGACGTGGACGGGGCGTACAGCGAAAAGCTGCTCGCGCTCGTAGATAGCCTAAACGCGGAGTTTGGCGTAGATTTTCTTTTGCCCGCGGACGAATATTTTATCAAGGCGGAAAAACCCTTCAAAAGCGCGGAATTTTACGGGGAGTTCGAGCAAATCGAAAACGGGATCGGCATGACGAGCAAGTTTTTGCTGGAAGCGGAAAGCGCGCTTAAAGAGCTTAGTCCAAAGACCCTTGTAAAGCCCAAAAAGACCCTGCTCATCAGCGGGGTAAGCGCGGCGAAGATTAATGGGGAACTGGCGAAAAAGTGCGAAGAAAAAATCGCAGGCTTACAGGTGTGCGTCTTGCCCGTTGTCAATCGTTTTTTTGGGGAAACGGTTACCTGTACGGGGCTTTTGACGGGCAAGGATATCTTGGCGGCGGTGGAAGAATACCGTAAAAAGGGCGGGGAATTCGACGAAATCGTCATGCCCGCGAACGTTTTGAAAGAGTTTGAAGAAGTGTTCCTTTGCGGCATGACGCTTGGGGAGCTGAAAGAAAAGCTGCAATGTGAAAATATCCGTATCAACCGCGACGGCGGATACGGCTTCGTAGAAATAGTAACAGCGGAAAGGAGATAAAAGTATGGCAAATCCTTTGATTGCTTTGGTGGGCAGACCGAACGTCGGTAAAAGCACCTTTTTCAATAAAGTGGCGGGGCGCAAGATCTCGATCACGGAAGACAGACCGGGGGTAACGCGCGATCGGCTTTACACGGACGCGACTTGGCGGGATAAGCACTTTACTATGGTGGATACGGGCGGTATCGAATTGAAGTCCGAAGATATCATGTGGAAGGAGATCGCAAAGCAAGCGGACGTGGCAATCGACACGGCGGACGTTATCCTGTTCTTTACGGACGGACGGGAAGGCTTGCATCCTTCCGATTACGACGTGGCGGACATTCTTCGCCGCAGTAAAAAACCCGTCATTCTCGTCGTGAATAAGATTGACAATTATTCCCCTGAACAGGTATTCGAGTTTTATTCTTTGGGTTTAGGGGAGCCGTTTGCAATCTCTGCGGAGCACTCGCAAGGGATCGGCGACGTGTTGGACGAAGCGATACAGTACTTCCCCGACACCACGAAAGAAGCGGTGCCTTCGCTCAAAATTGCCGTAGTGGGTAAGCCCAACGCGGGCAAGTCCAGCCTTGTGAATAAGATACTTGGCAGTGAAAGAAGTATCGTTACCCCCATGGCAGGTACGACGCGAGACGCAATCGACACCCTGTTTTATCGCGGGGATAAGGCATATACCATCATCGATACGGCGGGGATCAGGAAGAAGAAAAACGTCGATGACGACGTGGAATATTACAGCAATATGCGTGCGTTCGACGCAGTGCGAAGAAGCGACGTTTGTCTGCTTGTTGTGGATAGTGCGGAAGGGCTTACCGAACAGGACGTTAAGATTATCGGCTACGTACACGAGCAGGGAAAGCCGTCCGTTATCGTCATGAACAAGTGGGATATCATTGAAAAGGATACGCACACCGTCAATCGCTTTGAAGAACAGCTCAAAGAAGACTTGAAGTTTATGGATTACTACAAATCCATTTATATTTCCGCAAAGACGGGGCAACGCGTGGAGAAAGTGCTCGCGGCGGTTGATGAAGTGTATGCGCACGCAAGCTTCCGTGTGCCTACGGGCGAGTTGAACGATCTCATCAGCGACGCGGTGCGTTTGCAAGAACCGCCGTCCTATCTGGGCCGCCGTATGCGCGTATTCTTCTCGTCGCAGGTGGCGGTATGCCCGCCGTTATTCGTGCTCCACGTCAACGACGAAGGTCTGCTGCACTTCTCCTATCAGCGGTATTTGGAGAACACCATTCGCAGAGCTTATGATTTTTCGGGCACACCTATACGGATCACCGTACGCGAAAAGAAGGACGAAGAGTAGGATATTGAGTGAAGTTTTGCCCTATGGGCAAAGTTAAATTTGCTAACGCAAGTTAAGTTTTTCGACTATGTCGAAAAGTGAAGTTTGCCCCTTTGGGGCAAGGTATGGGAATAAAAATAACGGCAATAACTTTTTGCGGAACGCAAAAAACTTCACTGCGACGAAGTCGCAACTTCACTTATTGAAAATAAACTTCACTTTTACAAAGTAAAAACTTCACCTTACCACAGGTAATCTTATGACAGAATTTTCTTTAAAACAAAACTGGTGGCAATTTTTAGTAATCGCAATCGTATGCTATCTTATAGGCAGCGTAAACTTCGCGCGCATGATCGCCAAATCCAAACATAAAGACATTACAAAAATCGGAAGCGGCAACCCCGGTACGATGAATATGAGCCGTGAGTTCGGCTGGAAAGTCGGCGCGCTGACCTTTCTTTGCGACGCGCTCAAAGGTGGCGTCCCCGCGCTCATCGGTCATCTGATTTACCGCGGGTACGTGTTCGAAGATACGGCGTTTGCCGTAAGCGATTTGGTGCGCTATTTTTGCGGGGTGTTCGTCATCATCGGGCATATTTTCCCGCTGTGGCTCAAATTCAAGGGCGGGAAGGGCATCGCCTCCACGCTGGGGTTGTTTTGGTTCAGCTTATCCTGCGAAAACCTTTGGTGGATACTCGTAGGCTTCGGCGTGGCGATCGTGCTCATAACCTTCATATATCTGACGGAGTGGGGCTCGCTCGCCTCCCTTTTGGGGGTAACGGGGTGCAGTATCGCGCAGGCGGTCGTTTTCCTTCTTACCTATGGGCATACGGTGTTCAATGCGTACATGGTGGCGGCATATATGTGTTTGATTGTCTTGAATTTGTTTACTTGGCTCGCCCATTATTTCAATATCGAGAGATTGTTATCCGGGGAAGAAAGACACACTTCCGTGAAGAAAGCGTTTAAGAAAAAGTAAGAGAGGATTTTATGAAAATCATTATCGTTGGATGCGGCAGAGTGGGCAGAAGCCTTGCCGAAAAATTGAATATGGACGGGAACGACGTTACCGTAATCGATACGTCCGCGTCGAAGGTGGAAGCGATGACCAACAGATGCGACGTTATGGGTATCGTCGGAAACGGCGCTACGCATACGGTGCAACGCGAAGCGGGCATTGCGACGGCGGATCTTTTAATCGCCGTAACCACCTCGGACGAATTGAACCTGCTCTGCTGTGTCATTGCCAAAAAGGAAGGGAACTGCCAAACGATTGCACGGCTTAAAAATCCCGAATACAGCAAGGACGCGCCCTATCTCAAAGAGGAACTGGGGCTCGCCATGGTTATCAACCCCGAATATGCGGCGGCGGAAGAGATTGCCCGCGTGCTGCGTTTCCCTGCGGCGATCAAAATCGAGCCGTTTGCCAAGGGCAGGGTCGAGCTGATTAAGTTCAGAGTCAATCAGGGCGGTACGCTTGCGGGGCTTTCTATCAAGGAAATGATGGAAAAATACCGCAGCGATATTTTGGTATGTACAATTGAGCGTGGAGAAGAATTTTACATTCCCCGCGGGGATTTTGTGTTTGAAGAAAAGGACATCGTTTCCATTATAGCAACACCCAAAAACGCAAACGAGTTCTTTAAAAATATCCGCTATAAAGGGCATTCGATTAAGAACGCGCTGATTGCAGGCGGGGGCGTGCTTACGCACTACCTTTGCGAAATCTTAGAGCATTCGGGCGTGGGCTTGAAGGTGATTGAAAGGGATTATAAGGTCTGCGAAGAGCTTTGCAGCCGTTGGCAGAAAACGGACGTTATCCACGGCAATCCCGCGGATAAGGAACTGCTGACGGAAGAGGGCTTGGAGAGTGCGGGCGCATTCGTTACCCTTTCCGACGTCGATGAAGAGAATATTCTGCTCTCCCTGTACGGCAAGGAAGTTTGCAACGGGAAATCGATTACCAAAATCAACCGTTCGGATTACGACAGCGTGATAAGCCGTTTGGATTTGGATACGGTAATTTGTCCCGTGAATATCGCCTCGGACGGGATCTTGCGTTTTGTGCGTGCCACGAAAAACGCCATGGGTAGTAACGTGGAAACGCTGTACAATATCATTCAAGACGAAGTGGAAGCGTGCGAATTTATCGTCAAGGAAAATTCGCCTATCGCAGGCAAGCCTTTGAGCGAGCTGAAATTAAAGAAAGACGTGCTCATCGCGTCCATTTCCCGCGGCAACGAAGTCATTATCCCGCGCGGACACGATATCATTCAAGCGGGAGACGCCGTGGTTATCGTTTCCAAGCTCTTGGGCTTGCAGGATATCACGGAAGTGATGAGATAACGGGGATATTGACATGAACTATTCTATTATAAAACGAATACTCGGCTGGCTGTTGGTGTTTGAAGCGATTTTCTTGCTCGTACCCACGCTGACGGCGGTCGTATATGCCGAATGGGATACCTTGGAGGGGATTTTGGCTGCACTGTTGCTGTGCCTTGCGCTTGGCGGGGCGTGCATGCTCGGAAAGCCCAAAAGTAATTCCATTTATGCAAAGGAAGGCATGGTGGTCGTGGCGCTGGGCTGGATCGTGCTCAGTCTTTTTGGCGCGCTTCCCTTTTGGTTTACCCGTGAAATTCCCTCGTATATAGACGCGCTGTTTGAAACGGTGTCGGGCTTTACTACGACGGGCGCGACGATACTTCCCAGCGGGGAAGCGGTGGCAGCTTTGCCCAAGTCCCTTTTAATGTGGCGCAGCTTCACGCACTG
>JAZQLT010000154.1:0-5314 GCA_045542815.1 Candidatus Scatosoma sp.
TGATTACGACATCTTTCATGGGTACGTTGAAGTCGCATCTAACAAGGACTTTTTTGCCTTTTAGGTCTACGTCTTTTACGGTTTTCTTGTTCATAGAATAAGAATTCTCCTTCAAATATATTTTCTCATACAGATATATAATACCCGTTTTTTTTACTTTTGTCAACGCTTTGGAAAAATAATCTTGAAAAAACTTTTTTGAAATGTTGACGAAAAGCGGGTGCGTATGCTATAATAGGGTCAATACAATGCAAGGAAGTGTCATTATGAGCAGAGCAGACGAAATTTTTGCGCAAAACATGCGGGATATCATGGAAAACGGTTTTTGGGATACCGAGCTTGCCGTGCGCCCGAAGTGGGAAGACGGTACGCCCGCGCATACGGTAAAAAAATTCGGGATTGTCAATCGGTACAACTTACAGGAAGAATTCCCCATTCTCACCATGCGCAGAACGGCGTTTAAGTCCTGTGTAGATGAGCTGCTTTGGATTTGGCAGAAAAAGAGTAATAACATCAAGGATTTAAACTCTCATATTTGGGATAGCTGGGCGGACGAAACAGGCTCGATCGGGAAAGCGTACGGCTATCAGCTGGGGGTAAAGCATACCTACAAGGAAGGGGAGTTCGATCAGGTAGATAGGGTGCTGTTCGACTTGAAAAATAACCCCGCTAGCCGTCGTATCATGACGAATATTTATAATTTCCAAGACCTGCACGAAATGCATTTGTACCCTTGCGCGTATTCCATGACCTTTAACGTTACGGGGGATACGCTGAACGGGATTTTAAACCAACGCTCCAACGATATGCTCACGGCGAACAATTGGAACGTAGTGCAGTATGCGATTTTGCTCATCATGTTCGCGCAGGTGTCGGGACTGAAAGCGGGCGAGCTCGTGCACGTGATTGCAGACGCGCATATCTACGATCGGCACATTCCGCTCGTCAAAGAGATTTTGGAAAAGCCCCGTCATAACGCGCCCAAGCTCGTGGTGGATAAGAGCATTACGAATTTTTACGATTTCACGGTGGACAGTTTCCAGCTTGTGGACTACGAGTACGAGAAACTGGATAAGAAAATCCCGGTGGCGATTTAAGCAAGTTAAATTTTGCCCTTTGGGCAAAGTGAAATTTGAACAAAGTTCAAATGAAATTTGCTAACGCAAGTGAAATTTGCCCCTGCGGGGCAAGTTGCGGTAAATTTTTATAATAGCCACAACTTTTTACGGAGTAAAAAATTTCACTGCGCTTGCAAAGCGCAATTTCACTTATCGAAGATAAATTTCACTTTCACGAAGTGAAAATTTCACTTCCAAAGGAGAACATATGATTCGAGCAATCGTACACGCTGATAAAGAATGGGGCATAGGGAAAGGCAACGATATGATGTTTTCCCTGCCCAAGGATATGAAATTTTTTCGCGAAACCACTATGGGGCATACGGTGGTGATGGGCGGAAACACTTTGCGCTCTTTTCCCAACCAAAAACCGTTGAAAAATAGGGTGAATATCGTCCTTTCTAGGGGGCAGGTACGCGACGACTGCGTGATTGTGCGCTCGTACGAAGAACTAAAAGAGCAGTTAAAAGCTCGCAAAAACGCAGACATTTATATTATCGGCGGCGGGGAGGTGTATAGAGAGCTTTTGCCCTATTGCAACGAGGTGCTCGTAACCAAAGTAGATGCCGTCGGCGGGGCGGAAGTCTTTTTCCCGAATTTGGATGCGCACCCCGATTTTGTCTGTGCGGAGAAGGGCGAACCGATAGAGGATAACGGTTATACAATCCGTTTCACCCGTTACGAGAATAAAAAGGTAAAAAACCTTCCGTAAAGCGTTGCTTTACGGATTTTTTTTATATTTTATAAAAAACTTTTGCAAGTGCAGGGTTTTTTCCTTGTCAATTACGAAAAAAAGTATTAAAATAGGTGCGTTAGGTTCATTTACAGGAGATTTTACATGATTAGAGAAGATTTGAGAAACGTAGCGATCATTGCGCACGTTGACCACGGCAAAACCACGCTCGTTAATGAAATGCTGGCGCAAGGCGGGGTGTTCCGCGATAATCAGCAGGTGCAGGACCGCGTTATGGACAGCGGCGATTTGGAAAGAGAACGCGGGATCACCATTCTCGCGAAAAACACTTCCGCGCACTATAAAGGCGTGAAAATCAATATCGTGGATACCCCCGGCCACGCGGATTTTTCGGGGGAAGTAGAGCGCGTTTTGAAGATGGTAAACGGCGCGCTTATTCTTGTGGACTCGGCAGAAGGCCCGCTCCCGCAGACCCGTTTCGTTATGCAAAAAGCGCTCGCTTTGGGCTTGAAAATTATCATCGTTATCAATAAGGTCGATCGTCCCGACGCCCGCATTGCGGAAGTCGTGGAAGAAATGCAGCTGCTTATGATGGAGCTCGACGCCACGGACGAGCAGCTCGACAGCCCGATCGTATATTGTTGCGGCAGGCAGGGTACGGCTTCGCTTACGCCCGATAAGCAGGAAGAAAATCTTAACCCCCTGTTCGATACCATTTTAGAGCATATCCCGCCCATGGATTTGGATACCGAAGGCGCGGGGCAGCTTCTCGTTTCCTGTATCGATTACAACGAGTTTGTGGGGCGTATCGGTATCGGCAGAATCGAGCGCGGTACGATCCGCGCCAACGCGCCTGTTTCCATTTGTAACTTCAACGACACGAAAGTGCGGACGAATTGCCGTATCGTTAATCTGTATCAGATCGAAGGCTTGGAAAGAGTGCTTGTAGATAGCGCGCAAGCGGGCGATATCGTTATGTTCTCGGGTATCGACGGATTGAACATCGGGGATACCGTGTGCGAGCCGACGAAGGTCGAGCCCGTGCAGTTCGTCAAGATCGAAGACCCTACGGTGGAGATGACTTTCTCGGTAAACGACAGTCCGTTTGCGGGTAAGGAAGGCAAATTCGTAACGAGCAGACAGCTCCGCGACAGACTGTACAAAGAGCTTCTTCGCGACGTTTCTCTGCGTGTTTCGGACACGGAGTATGCGGATAGCTTCCGTGTTTGCGGAAGAGGGGAAATGCACCTTTCCATTCTCATTGAAACGATGAGAAGAGAAGGATACGAGTTCCAAGTTTCCACGCCTAAGGTATTGTATAAAGAGATTGACGGCGTGGTGCACGAGCCTATCGAACGCTTCGTTGCGGACGTTCCCGAAGATATGACGGGGCCTGTATTCTCGGCGATGGGCAATCGCAAGGGCACGCTCTTGCAGATGACGGCGATCGGGAACAGAATGCGTTTGGAATTTACCGTGCCTTCCCGCGGATTGTTTGGGTATAAGAGCGAGTTCTTGACGGACACCAAGGGTCAGGGGATTATGAACACGATCTTCTATTCCTACGAGCCGTACAAGGGGGACATGCAGCGCAGAAACACAGGCTCTTTGGTGGCGTTTGAAACGGGCGAAGCGGTAACCTACGGTCTGTTCAACGCACAGGGCAGGGGTACGCTGTTCGTAACGCCCGGTACGCCCGTATATCAGGGTATGGTCGTAGGCTACACCAACCTTGCGGACGATATCAACGTCAACGTCTGCAAGACCAAGCATCTGACGAACACCCGTTCTTCGGGGAGCGATGACGCACTCACGCTCGTGCCTGTAAGCAAAATGAGCTTGGAAGAATGTCTGGAATTTATCGCCGATGACGAGCTGTTAGAAGTAACCCCCAAATCCTTGCGCATCCGCAAGCGGATTTTGGACAGCGAGCTGCGTGCAAAAGCGCGTTTCAAAGAAAAGAATGCCAAATAAATTGGCTATAAAAATGTGCAACCCCGAAATGGCATTTCGGGGTTGATTTTTTATAAAAACTGTGCTATACTGTTTGCGTGAGGTGAAACTATGACGGATTGTATAATTATCGGCAGCGGGCCCGCGGGTATTTCCGCCGCGCTTACGTTGCAGGCGCATAAGAAAAGCTTTCTGCTTTTTGGGTCGAAGGATTTGAGTGAAAAAGTGGAAAAAGCGGAAAAAATTCATAACTATCCTGGGCTTTCCGACGTGTCCGGGAAAGAATTTTTAAACGCGCTGAAAACGCAGCTTGCCGACGCGGAAATTGAAGTAAAAGCGGAAAAGGTGGCAGGCGTGTACGCGTTGAAAGAGAAATTTGCCGTTTTAACGCAGGACGGAGCGCAGTATGAAAGCCACACCGTAATCCTTGCCTGCGGCGTGGAGAGCGTGAAGCAGATCGAAGGGGAAGAAGCCTTTTTGGGTCGCGGGGTAAGCTATTGTGCCACCTGCGACGGGTTTTTGTATAAGGGAAAAACGATCGCCGTGGTCTGTACGACGAAACGCTTGGAGCACGAGATCGGCTATCTTGCGGACTTCGCTCAAAAAGTATATCTTATTCCCATGTACAAGAACGTGGAAATCGAACGGGAGAATATCACCGTCATTAAAAAAATGCCCAAAAGCATTGAAGGGGAGCGCAAAGCGGATAGGCTTGTTTTTGCAGGCGAGAGTGAGCCGCTCTTCGTCGATGGTGTGTTTATGCTCAGGGATAGCGTAGCTCCCGCGATTTTGGTCGGCGGGTTACAGACGGAAAACGGACATGCCGTGGTGGCGCGGGATATGTCCACAAATTTAAAGGGCTGCTATGCCGCAGGAGATTGCACGGGTAGGCCCTATCAGTATGCCAAAGCGGTGGGCGAAGGGAACGTAGCGGCGCATTCGGTGAGTGAATTTTTAAAATAAACGCAAAACGCCTTCGGCGTTGAAAAGCGCAACCTGCGGTTGCTTTCGTAGGGTCCGCTTTCGTGGGCACTGCCCACACTCGCCAAAGGCTCTGCCTTTGGAATCCGCGAGAAACTGAGTTTCTCGACTTCCAACCAAACGTTTATTGAGGGTAAAAGACGAGCATGGAAAAACGCGAGCGTGTGATTTTATATTCCGATTTGAATAATTTTTTCGCGTCCGTGGAGATCGCGCTCAATCCCGCTTTGGCGGGAAAACCCCTGATTGTGTGCGGAGACCCGAAAGAACGGCACGGGATCGTGCTCGCGAAAAATGAAGAAGCCAAAAAGTGCGGGATTAAGACGGCGGAGACGGTGTATTCCGCGCTGAAAAAATGTCCCGATCTGCAAATGGTCGGTTCGCATTTCCACGAGTATAACCGTTTTTCCAAAAGAGTGGTGGAAATTTACGGTCGTTTTACCGACCGCGTGGAAGAGTGCAGCATCGACGAGTGCGCGCTGGATATGACGGAGAGCACCATGCTCTTTGGCAGCGGCAGAGAGATTGCGGAAAAAATCCGTACGGCGGTAAAGGAAGAGCTTGGGCT
>JAZQLT010000155.1:0-7571 GCA_045542815.1 Candidatus Scatosoma sp.
CAAAACCACTCATTTTTATAGGTTTCAATCGTTCAATCGATAAATTTTTAACAAATGTAGCAAAAAAGTGGAAATTTTTAGGAATTGCTAAAAAAGCGTTTACTTTTTTGAAAAATGTGTGTATAATAATATCACAAAAGAATCTGGGGGTGTACTGGTTTCGATTGCCGGTGAGCGAAAGGATAAGCATACCGCAGACGGAGTGACTGCGATAAAACATTCCACCTAAATTTAAATGCAGATAGAAATGCAAACTACGCTCTTGCAGCGTAACTTCGTTTAGTAACGAATCGTCGCGCCCGATTTATCCGTCGGTCGGGGTCGCGGCGTCATCAAGACGGAACACTCTTATAAAAATCGGAAGGCGTTTTGATAAGAGTATTTAGCCTTCTGCGGTTTGCAAAGCGTGTTTACCCGCGTTGCAAAAGTAAGAAATCGTAGATAAACTAAGTATGTAGAAAGTTTTTTGGCAGCCGAGTAAGACGTGAGTTCAACTCTCACCACCTCCACCACAAATAAAACCGTCCCCTATCAGGGGGCGTTTTTATTTGTAGATAAAGGGCGGCGTGGGGAGAGTTGAGGGACGAGTTGCCCGTTAAACAAGGCGTTGATAACGCCTTGTAGGGACAAGATGAGCAAACGCATAAGCCAAGCGTTTGCGATGACCGAGCGCAAAAAACACCTTGCTTTGCGCGAGAAGAGCCGTTTTGCGAGAGCAAAACGTGTTGCCTTACGCAAACGAAATACTGGTAACCTTGTCAGGCAAAACAAACGATTGATAATCGTTTGGCGGGGCGGGGCGCGCCGCTAAAGGCGCAACCCTCACCACCCCCACCATAAATAACCCAAGTTGAATCGCAACTTGGATTGTTTATCCAAGCCGAAAAGGCTTGGTATGTAATCGCCGTCAGGCGTATGTCATTCTCCGCTTGGCTACATACCGCTAACGCGGATTACATACGCTCCCACGATTGTTTGCCGTTCCATTCGCTCTTATCTTCTCTATACAACAAAAAAAAGAACCTTGATTTCTCAAGGTTCGTTTTTTTATTTAGGGTTTAAGACAGCTCCGTATTATAATACACTTCAAACTCTGCCAATTGAAGACGATAATGATCGTTATTCGTGCCGTCGTCATAAGGAGGTAAGCCAAGCTTGGTTACGGTAAGCTTTACGTACTGCGCTTGCGTGCTGGTAAAGTCATAGCATTGTTGCTTAAATCTCGGATTTTCGCCGTTTACAACCGTCACAACCGTAGTATAGTTAACACCGTCCGTGCTTACGGATATTGTAAAATCTACGGGGAAGCAACAGCTTAAACTCGAATCCGCCGCCCAAGAATCCGTTCTGGGGAACATGGCAACTTGGTTGATCGTTTGCAAACTTCCTAAATTAAAGGTAAGCACATGGGGATTCGCGGAAATATTATTGGTGGTCGTATAATTAGTGGTATATCCCAACGTAGCACCGGGCGCTTTTATCCCATCTATCAGGTAGGCAGGAGCCCATCCAGCGACAATAAGGCTATTATCGCTAGCCGTAACGCTCGCTATGGAGATTTTATTTACCGTTGATTTTTCTGTGATCCCTATAACCAAATCACAATCCCCAGAAAGCGTAAGAGTGGATTGCGTTGCCGCCTCTCCGTTGATCGTAACCGAATAGTTGCTTTCGTCAGCGCTCGCAAGTACGCTTACCTGCGTGCCTTTCGAATAAGCACCCGAGTAAGGAAGGGATACCAGCTCTCCGTTCACGTAAACGCTCAGAGCGTATTTCGCCAATTCCGTATTGCTCGTCGTGATCTTCAAGGTCTTATTATCGTAAAGAATTTCCTCAAATAAGACGTTTAAGGTCATATTGGAATTCACCACGTAATTTCTCGTTGTGGTTGCATCGCTAACGATAGTTTCGGGATAACTACCCGTTATACGCATCAAACGATAGCCGTCGTTAGGGATGAACTGCACGGCAACGCTTGCCCCTTTCGATACGGATACGGTATAAGGGAAGCTGTTCACAGTCGTACCGTTTACTTTAATGCTTCCGCCGTTTACGGCATTGATCACTACTTGGCAGGTGCTGCTTCCTGCTACGGTATTTTCTTCGGACACAAAATTGTACGTACCTGCCGTAACGTTAAACGCTACGAAATCGGTATCCTCTCCTGCATAAGAAACGCCGCTGGGCATATTTGCAGAGATAGGCGCCCCGTTCGCATACAACACCGTTCCGTTCAGCTTAATCATCGTATCCACACCGTCGATACGGGGAACATAGATAACACCGCCCAAGGAAGCGCTGGGAAGCGTAACGTTTAAGGTGTATGTCTTCGTGGTCTTTTCAACGCTCACGAGGATCTTTCCGTTCGCTCTTTCCACTGTTGCGCTAACGTTGTTAAGCTGCCCTCCTAAGTGAGGTCTTATTTGTACCGTCTTAAACGCAGGGCTCATAGGCGTAATACCTGCATTATACATATACAGCAAGGACAAAGGCGCACCCGTCCACGCATGGTTTTTCGTTTCGTCGCCGCCGAAAAGGGACTGGTCTGCCCAGATTTCGGGAAGCGTAGGATATCCGTCCGCAAGGAAAGGCGTAAAACGATTAAGCGTACGTTGAACAGCATCCTCGTTCGCACCCATCATATACATGGATTCGAGAACGTATTTTTCCATATAAGGGCTTGCATTGTAGGTGCTCTTCAAAACGTTTAAAATGCCGTCATAGCGGCTTGCGTCTGCAAGACCGGAATAGATCGCCAGAGCATTCGCGCGGTCATCCGCTACATTGTTATCCGTCGAATAATAATAAGCGTTTTTATCAGCATTCCAGTAGAGCGCATCAAAGTTTCTTTCGATGAGCGACATTCTGTTCGTAAGGAACTGAATATCCGCCGCCGTAGCGCCCGAGCCTTCAAGATTTGCAATATTTAATACGGCTCCCAGCGCAATATAGTACCAACAATTTTCTATAATCTTGGTATCGTAATGTTCGCCCCAATCGATCCAGTCCCAAGTTCCCGTGCGGTGCGTGATAACTCCGTTGTCCGAAATGCCCCACAATTTTAAATACTTGATTAAAGCGGGGTAGGAATCCGTCATTAACTCCTTATCGCCGTAGTACATGTAATACTGCCAGAAGGAATGCACACCTGCCAAAGACTGCATGGGCAATTCAAGGTTGGGTTTTATCGACGCTACCATGGACGGAATCGCGCCTTCTCGCGTCGCAAATCCTATTGCTTGGGTAAGAGTCTTTTTGTACAAGAGTGCCGCTTGTTCGTCCATCGCATAAGCAGCCTGCTGCATATTGATAACGGCGTCGCCCAACCACTGACATCTTTCACGGTCGGGACAATCCATATAGCTGTCTCTCATACAAACGTAAAGAGTGTCGTACGCTTCTCTGTACAAATCATTCAGCACGTTGTTGTTCGTTGTTATCAAACCTGTTTCTTCTGTGTCGTATCCAGATTCACGGTAACCCAATTCCAAAACCTCAACGCTGTCCGGAATGATAAACGTAATTTCATATCCGTTCATCCAGCCCAACGCTTCCCAGTTTTGCTCGCCTGCTTTGGTGATGTACTGATGCGCAATAGCCGATCTGTCACCGTTTACCCAAGCGTCCGATTTGATACTGATCAATTCGCCGCCGGACTCGCTTCTTACCTTTAAGTACGGCGTGCCTTGAATATTCGTCCGATTGACAATTTTATAGACAGAGCTTGAATTGCCGTTGTTGACTGCCACACAGCCGTTACGAACGGGAATATACGCTTCTCCGCTCTTATCCACAACGTTATAAAGGCTGGGATAATTTGCGTATTCAGCATTCAACAAAGAAAGTCTGTTGATAGTATCCCCTTTGCTGCAATCTTCGATATTGGCATTGTAAAGTTCCTGTCCGTTAGAGGCAAACACTTTCAACGAATAAATATTGATCAGTTCGTTGATATCCTGTCTAATACCAATCGTGCTGCCCGCTCTTGCAAGCTTCGAATCATTTATTTGTCCCACCAAAGTATCGTTAAGATAGGTTAAAATTCTATACGGGGAAACCTGTATCCTTACGGTATGCTTGGTATTATATCTGTTATCGTGAGAACCTTTTACGTATAACGATTTCCCAAGTTCGCTTGTCGTAAGATCTTGCGAGGAAACGCTCCACGCCCCACTCTGTTTTATATGGGGTTTAAACGCTACGCCGTCAAAAATATCTGCTTGACTAAAACTTATTTGCGGCATGTAGAAATTGTTATTATCGGCAACGCATACGCACAAACCGATGGCTGCACCCGTAGGCTGATTTGCCGCGTACTCAAGCGGCTCTGCCACCGTAACTTCCGCCTCAAGGGTATATGTATCCGGCAAAGACAAGGGCGCGAAGGAAAAATTACCGCTCGTTTTGGTCCAAGTATTAGAACCGCTAGCCGTAAATTTCGAAATCTCCTCCAACTTTACGTGGGGAACAGAACGAGGGATCAGGTTCAAACGCGGGTCCAAATTCTTGTAATATACGCCCCATTCATCATTAATTCTGTTAGATGTTATTTTTGTATCTTGACTAACGGCGCTATTCCAAGAACGGTCGTTATACCCCTTCTCCGTCCACGCTTTACCGCTATTATCCACCATGGCGGACGACGCGTTATATTTAATATCTCTTTCGCCGATTCGATTATCGTTGAGCGTTGTGGGTTCTTCGTACGCTACGTCAAGAACTGCTTTCCAGTCCGTATCGCTGCGCAATCTCGCCCCGTCAATGTCCGCGTCAAAAAGGAATCCCGGCACACCTGTACCAAGCGTACTTTCCGTCGTTTTCCCCGAATAATATACTTGAACGGCGATAGAGTTTTCCCCTTTTACAAGATATTTTGTAATATCGACTTCATCGTAATACCAAGTCTCTATAGAATCGCCGAGCTTTAATTGCCCTTCGAAAACGGCAAGCTCGCCGTTAATCCATAACCAATACTTGGAATCCGCGCTCATACGGGCAATCGCACGGGTAGGCGCTTGTTTCAGCGAGAAGGTTTTACGCAAGGCAACCCATTGCGCTTCTTTTACGGGCGTGTTCGCCCAAATCCAATTCGCAGTCAGAGCATACCCGTCGTCAAACGAGGAAACACCCGTATGCGTTATCGGCCCCTCGACCAACCCCCAATCTTCAGCGGGGCCGTCCTCCTCCGAAGACGAATCGGAGCTGCTATCCTCCGAAGACGAATCGGAGCTATCCTCCTCCGAAGACGAGTCGGAGCTGTCCTCCTCCGAACCCGTATCGGAACCGCTGTCCGCGCTCACGTACGAGCTATCGCCGGACGAAGAACCGAATCCGCTGCCATACACTATACACCCGGTCAAAAACGGTGTAACAGCCATGATCAATGAAAGTATAATAAGAAGCATTCTTTTCATTGTTTTCCTCCTTTACTATCGAAAAAAATGATAATATTATTTGTCTATTTTATTATATCACTCTTTTAAACATTTGTCAAGGCTTTAGGTAAATAAAGTACTATGAAGTAGCATATAGACTAATAATGAATGGCGAAAAATTAAAGTTTATTTTTTCTATTACGGCTCTAAACGGCGTTTCTTTTTCTCTTTTCCCTTGCTTTTTTTTGCGCGGTGTGTTACAATAAAAGAAAAACGGGTGCGCATATGAAAGAATATCAAAACGTAGTTATTTTTAATCATCCCCTTATCAACCACAAAATCGCGATTTTGCGCGACGAAAATACTTCTATGAAAGAGTTTCGCGAGCTGATCGAAGAAATCACTACGCTCATGACCTATGAAGCCTTAAAAGAAGGCGTACCTACCGTGAAAAAGACGGTGAAAACTCCTTTAGAAGTGTGTGAGCAGACGGTCGTTTCGGACAACGCGATCGCCATCGTGCCTATTCTTCGCGCGGGGTTGGGTATGGTAAACGGCGTGCACGTCCTTTTCCCCAGCGCACGCGTGGGGCATATCGGTATGTACCGCGACGAAGAGACGTTAGAACCCAAAGAATACTACTGCAAGCTCCCCGACGGGATTGAAGACAAACTCGTGCTGTTGGTCGATCCCATGCTGGCAACGGGCGGGAGCGCATGCGACGCGATCGCGCTCTTGAAAAAACGTGGCTGTAAGAATATCAAATTCATGGCGATCATCGGCGCGCCCGAAGGCGTTTCCAAGGTCGCGGAAAGCCACCCCGACGTGAAGGTGTACGTTTCCACGCTCGATCGGCAGTTGAACGAAAACGGCTATATCCTGCCCGGTCTCGGCGACGCGGGCGATCGGCTGTTCGGCACGAAATAACTCCTAAAACCGCAAAAAAACCGTCCTTGTCGGACGGTTTTTTCTTGTGTCTATATTTACTTTTTCCAAGTAGCGGGACGGAACAAAAGGAGCATGGGGAAAAGCTCTAATCTGCCCGCAAGCATATCGAAGATGAATACAAGCTTGGAAAACCACGAATAGAACGCGAAATTCCCCGCAGGGCCTACTGCGCCGAGACCGGGGCCGATATTATTAAAGGTCGCCGCGACGGCAGTGAAATTCGTCGTCATGTCTTCAAAATCAAAGGAAATCAAGAGCAGAGAAACGATAAATATCAAAAAGTAAATGACTAGATAGGCGTTGGTGTTGCGCACTACTTCGTGCTCCACGATGCGCCCGTCCATAGAGATTTTCTTCACTTGCTTGGGGTGCAGCGCCCTTTTCATTTCATGCGTTGCGCCTTTGTAGAGCACGACGACGCGGGAAACCTTCAAGCCGCCGCCCGTACTGCCCGCGCACGCGCCGATAAACATAAGTAACACCAAGATTGCCTTGGAAAACGCAGGCCAAAGATCGAAATTCTCGGTGGCGAACCCCGTTGTGGAGATAATAGAAGCTACGGAAAACGCAGAATGACGGAGCGCTTCTCCAAAACTGTACGAATACAGCGTGCTTGCCGTTACGCTGATATTGATTGTAATACACAAGATTGCAGCGGCTACAATCCCCAAAAACACGCGTATTTCCAGATTAAACGCGTCTTTAATCTTCCCGCAAAGGAGCAGAAAGTACGCATTAAAATTGAGCGAAAACAGGAGCATAAAGATTGTTACGACCACCTGCAAATACGGCGAATATCCCGCAAAGCCGTCTGCTTTCACGGTAAAGCCGCCCGTACCCGCCGTAGCGAATGCGGTGTTGAGCGCATCGAACAAAGGCATACCCCCACAGAGCAAAAATACGAGCTCTAATACCGTCAACCCAAGATAAATCCCGTACAAAATCTTTGCCGTTTGGCGCACTTTGGGCACGAGCTTGCCCACCACGGGCCCGGGGCTTTCCGCTTTCATAATATACATATTCCGCCCGCCGCTTAAGGGCAAAAATGCCATGATGAACACCAGCACGCCCATGCCCCCAAGTCGGATCGTAGCCATGTCGTTCTGTGAGCCAAGGAGTTGTGTGTGAATGTTGTCTTCCTAAGACCGCTTGGCCTCCGACTTGGCTTTCCGCTTTCATAATATACATATTCCGCCCGCCGCTTAAGGGCAAAAATGCCATGATGAACACCAGCACGCCCATGCCCCC
>JAZQLT010000156.1:0-7718 GCA_045542815.1 Candidatus Scatosoma sp.
AAGGAAGGCGCGGCTTTGCCGCAGGGAGTGTACTGAGCCGTACACGACCAAGGCAAAACGTAAGCCTGACGAAGAAATGCGACGCATATATGCGTTTTACATTACGATTTTTACGTAGCGATCCACCCCGTTAAAATCCTGCATCACCATCGCGTAGGAGTTGCCTTTGAACATTTTGACGATTTCCGCCGCCTGTCCTTCGCCTACTTCCATGATCAGCATACCGCCGCGGGTCAAATATTTGGACGCTTCGGCGGCAATTCGGCGATAAATCCCCAAACCGTCTGCACCGCCGTCCAAGGCAAGACGGGGTTCGTAGTCCTTCACTTCTCTTTGCAAGCCTTCGATCGTTGCCGTCGGGATATACGGCGGGTTGGAAACGATGATATCAAATCTACCGCGAAGACGGGAAAACAAATCCGATTGCACGAATAAAATCTCCGCTTCGTTGGCTTCGGCGTTTTCTTTTGCGAGCGCCAACGCTTCTTCGCTGATATCCACCGCCGTCATTTTTACCTTACGGTTGCTCTTTTCCAGCTCTTTATAAGCCGCAATCGCGATTGCGCCGCTGCCCGTGCAAAGATCGAGAACGCTGTTCCCTTCTTCCGCCGCCGCAACGACCATCATCACCATTTCTTCCGTTTCGGGACGAGGTATCAACACCCTTTCATCGACTTTGATTTTATATCCGCAAAAATCCGTATCGCCGATGATATACCAAAGCGGCCTGCCCGTCAGACGTTCGTCCGCGATCTTGATAATCTCTTTCGCCTGCGAGATTTTTAAAATGCGCTCTTCCGTATTTACCGCGCTCTTGGGAATATCCAAAACGAGCGAGAAAATCCACTCGGCGTCTTCTTCGTCCACGCCGTTGTCCGCAAAACGCTTTTTGGTGTTTTTGAGCAACGCGCTCATCTTGCCGGGCGTGGCGAATACCCGCTCGGGAAGGGTAGGATCGCTATCCATCGCAAGCACCGTTTTGAACGCTGTAATCGCGCATTCGATCATACCGTCTTCGGGTTCTCTGGTCGTCAAACGTTGCAGCAAAAGCCCGGGGAATTTAAAGATAAGGAAGAATTTACTCTTCGTCTTGGCAAGCAGGCGCAAAATTTCATAGGACACGCCCGCCACTACGGGAAGCATGAGCAGCTTGAGCACGAAACGCAGGATCCCGTTCAATTTATCGTTATCCGTATAAATACCCAGCGACGCCATTCCCACGTTGACAAGGGAGAACACCAAAATGCTCACGATCATGACGATGAAAAGGAAGGTCGTACCGCAACGGTCGTGCACGCGGGAACAACCGCGCACGTTCTCAATCGTAAGCTCTTTACCTTCTTCATAGCAGGTGATCGTCTTATGTTCTGCGCCGTGGCACATAAATACGCGCTTTAAAGACGGGATTAGGGAAATGAGCAGAATATACCCTATAAAAATAAGGATACGGATCCCGCCTTCCACGAGATTAAACCAAAGCCCGGGCAAACCCGTGCTCGTTTTATCGAAAATATCCGTAGGCAAAAAGCCCGTAATCCACTGCGGAAGCGCAATGAAAATGAGCACCGCCAGCACTACGCCGAGCACTACGGACAGTCCGTTGAGTATGCCGTCAAGACTGATTTTGTGCTTTTCGCTCAGCCATTTTTCCGCTTTGGTGGGCTGTTCGTCCTCGGGCATGGAAACGTCGGCGCTCCGCATAAGCACGCGGTTTCCGTCCACCAGCGAAGAAATAAAGTTCAGCACCCCGCGAAGGAAAGGGATACGGTTCAAGCGTTTGCGCTTTTCGGAAGTTTTCAGATACTCCGACTCGATTTGCACAACGCCTTCGGGATCGCGCACGGCGGTTGCCATAGAGTGCTTGCCCCGCATCATCACCCCTTCCATAACGGCTTGACCGCCGATGTAAGTGCAGTTTTTATTGTTTTTTTGTTTTTTCATGATGGATACCTTAATAAAAGTAAAGTTTTCACTTCGTGAAAGTGAAGTTTATCTTTGATAAGTGAAGTTGCGCTTTACAAGCGCAGTGAAGTTTTTTGCTTTGCAAAAAGTTGTGGCTGTTATTTATATTCCCTTAACTTGCCCCGAAGGGGCAGCGGGTGGCACCCGCGGGCAAGTCTTAGTGTCTTTGCGTTCGTTTTTGTAGTTTGCTCCGTTGTGAAACGGTTGGGTATTCTAATATCCCCACCACGCGTTGCTTCAGCAATGCATATCGCACGAGCGTAGCGAGTATATCGCATTGTATCTACAATATATCGCACCCGTTAGGGTATATCGCGTCGCGTTAGCGATATATTATAATATTTGCAATAACGCAAACCGCAGGTTCGCCGCAGGCAAAACTTCACCGATAAAATATTTACATAGTCATATAAAGAAGAAAAGGCTTTAAGGGAGCGCGTCCCCTAAAGCCCACGGTTTACCAATTAAAGACCATATCTCTTTTTGAACTTATCGACACGTCCACCGGTATCAACCAACTTCTGCTTGCCCGTGAAGAACGGATGGCAATTGCTGCAAATATCCACTTTCATAACGTCGCCTTCTTTCGTCGTACCCGTTTTGAAAGTAGCTCCACAAGCGCAAGTTACAGTTACTTCGTGATATTTGGGATGAATATCAGCCTTCATTATTTTCACCTCGCTGTTAGTTTTTCTTTCAATATGCTTTCCAATTATACCGCTTTTTTTTATCCTCGTCAACTGTTTTTGACGGGAATTTATAAAAAATACTTGCAAATTTCATGAAAATGGGTTATACTTTATTTATTATAGCGTATATTGTGGAAAACAGACCGCAAAGATACGGAAATTTCTTAAAAAAAAGAGAATTGTATGAAAGTTTGGCAGCTTACTTATCCCCACAACTTACAGCACGTTACTTCCCCCGATTTAAAACGCACGGAAGACAAGGTCAAGGTCAAGATTACCAAAGCGCTCTTGACCGAATCGGACGTTGCCGTCTATTCGGGTGCAGTGAAGGTAAAATCCCCCTTCATTCCCGGCAGATTTGCTATCGGGCAGGTTACCGAAGCGCAGGAAGACTCCTTTATCCGTAAGGGTGAAAGAGTGTATCTTGCTGGCACGACCGAAGACGAATGCGCGCCTGACGGACTCAAGGTCGCGGGCGAAAGCGCGGACGGATTTTACCGCGATTTCGTTTTGGCGGGCATTGACGACGTATATCCCCTGCCCGCGTCCGTTTCGGACGAAGCGGCGTTTTTGATCGACGCAATCGCGCTTGCAGAACACGTTGTTGATGAAATGAATATCCAAGTGGGAGAGCATATACTCGTCGTGGGCGGCGGATTGTACGGCAATATCCTTTGCCAAATCTTAATCTACCACCGCGCCGTACCCATTTTGGCGGATAACAACGCCGAACGGCTTGCGCGCGCAAAGCGCAGCGGGATTTACTATACCTTCCCTAACGACGATACGCTTAAAGCGAGAGTTTTAGAAGTTACGGGCGGAAAACTCGCGGACGGGGCGGTATATCTGGCGTTTGCCAACCGCTGTGAACCGTCGGTTATGTTCCCGCTTGTAAAACGGGACGCACACGTGGCATTCTGTTCGCTCACCTGCAAGACCTTGCACGTGAATTTGGAACACGCCATCAAGAACAATCTCACCGTGAAGGGCATCACCGAAAGCCGTGAGTTCGTTTCCACTGCAATCAACCTGCTTGCGAACAAGGCGGTCAATTTCTCCGAGTTCCCCTTCCGCAGTTTCCGCGAAGAAGAACTCCCCAAGCTTATGGAAAAATACGCGAGCCTGTACGAAAGCAACGCATATTTGCCCGAAGAGTTTGATATTATTAAGTTTATTTTCTAAAAGTGAAGTTTTGCCTACGGCAAAGTGAAGTTTGCTAATACAAGTTAAGTTTTTCGCCGTTGGCGAAAAGTGAAGTTTGCCCCTCTGGGGCAAGTTGCGGAAAAATTTATATAAGATACGCCCGTTTTTAAGACCGTTTCAAAACGGAGAAAACTATAAACACGAACGCAAAGACACTAAGACTTGCCCGCGGGTGCCACCCGCTGCCCCTTTGGGGCAAGTTATTGGAATATAAATAACAGCCACAACTTTTTGCGGAACGCAAAAAACTTCACTGCGACGAAGTCGCAACTTCACTTATATAATAAACTTCACTTTCACGAAGTGAAAACTTCACCCATACGAGGTATTCTCATGAAATACGTCATCGCTTCCGATATCCACGGCTCGGCGCAATGGTGCGCGGAGCTTTTGTCGGCGCTCGAATATGAAAACGCGGATAAGCTTATCCTGCTCGGAGATATTCTCTACCACGGTCCGCGCAACGATTTTCCAGGCGACTATTCCCCCAAAAAGGTGTTCGCCATGCTTAACGCAATCAAAGAGAAAATCCTTTGCGTGCGCGGGAATTGCGACAGCGAAGTCGATCAAATGGTGCTCGAATTTCCCATTCTTGCCGACTACGCCCTGCTTTCCCATAACGAACGCACGCTGTTTTTGACCCACGGACACCTGTTCAACGCAGACATGCCCCCTATCTTGAAAGCGGGCGACTTGCTTTTCAACGGGCATTTCCATACCCCCGAAAACCGCGTTTTATCCAGCGGTGTTATTTATGCAAACTGCGGCTCGGTTTCTCTCCCCAAGGACGGCACGCCACATTCGTACATCCTTTTCGACAACGGCGTACTCTATTGGAAGGATTTGGAGACGGGCGGGATTTTCGATTGTTTGGAACTGTAATTTTTTTTCGCGCAAATTATCGATTTTTCGCCGTATTTGCTTGACAGTTATCGAAGAATATGATACTATAAAGAAAATTTATACAAACCGATGACCGAGAGTAGTATTTTCGTCAAAAGGGCAAACACAGAGAGCCGCAGGCGGTGAAATTGCGGCGTTGCAAGCGAAAGGAATGGACTCGGGAGGGCGAACGAACGCGCAAGAACGTTTTGCGTCAGTAGCAATCGACGGGTACCGTACCCGTAAAAATACGGGGCGTATGATTGTACGCAAAAAAGCGGACTTGTTAAAAGTCAATTTGGGTGGCACCGCGGTATGAAAATATCGTCCCGAAGAACGGAATTTCCCGTGCTTTGGGATTTTATTTTTTACGGAGGCAGACCTATGAACGAAAAAAGCTTTTTCCGATGGCGTAACTTTGTATCCATCACGCCATTTCAAATATAAGGAGAAAAAAAATTATGAAAAAAGAAATACCCTATAAAATCTATTTAGAAGAATCCGAACTGCCCAAACAGTGGCTGAATTTGCGTGCGTTTATGAAGAATAAACCCGCGCCCCTTTTGAACGCGGAAACGCTTGCGCCTATGACGCACGCGGAGCTTTCCGAAGTCTTCTGCGACGAGCTTGCGCGCCAAGAACTCGACGACACTACCCCCTATATCGATATTCCCGACGAGATCCGCGATTTTTACAAAATGTACCGTCCCGCGCCCCTTGTGCGCGCGTACTGCTTGGAAAAAGCGCTCGATACTCCCGCGAAAATTTATTATAAATTCGAAGGCAACAACACGAGCGGCAGCCACAAGCTCAACTCCGCAATCGCGCAGGCGTACTATGCAAAGGAACAGGGCTTAAAGGGCGTTACCACCGAAACGGGCGCAGGACAGTGGGGTACGGCGCTTTCCATGGCGTGCTCGTACTTTGGCTTGGATTGCAAGGTATATATGGTAAAATGCTCCTACGAGCAAAAACCTTTCCGCCGCGAAGTGATGAGAACGTACGGCGCGAACGTTACCCCTTCCCCTTCCATGACCACGAGCGTGGGCAGAAAAATCTTGGAAGAGTTCCCCGGCACGACGGGAAGCCTTGGCTGCGCGATTTCCGAAGCAGTGGAAGCGGCGGGCGCGCTGGAAGGCTATCGCTACGTACTTGGAAGCGTGTTCAATCTCGTGCTCTTACACCAATCCATCATCGGCTTGGAAACCAAAGCTGCACTGGATAAATACGGCGTAAAGGCGGATATTATTATCGGCTGTGCAGGCGGCGGCAGCAATCTCGGCGGGCTTATCTCTCCCTTTATGGCGGAGCAGCTTCAGGGCAAGGCGAACTACCGCTTTATCGCAGTCGAGCCCGCTTCCTGTCCTACGCTTACCCGCGGGAAATACGCATACGACTACTGCGATACGGGCAAGGTTTGCCCCTTGGCGAAAATGTACACGCTCGGTTCGGGATTTATCCCTTCGGCAAGCCATGCAGGCGGGCTGCGTTACCACGGCATGACGACCACCCTTTCCGAGCTCTACGATCAGGGCTTAATGGAAGCGCGCGCGGTGGAACAGACCAAGGTATTCGAAGCGGCGGAACAATTCGCCCGCGTAGAAGGTATTTTGCCCGCACCCGAATCTTCACACGCGATCCGCGTTGCGATTGACGAAGCAATGAAGTGCAAGGAAACGGGCGAAGAAAAGACGATCGTGTTCGGCTTGACGGGTACGGGATATTTCGACATGTTCTCCTACGAGAAATTCCATGACGGAAAGATGACCGATTATCTGCCTACGGAAGAGGAGCTGAAAGCAAGCTTTGACAAGCTGCCCAAGTTTTGATTTTTGAAAAAACAGAGAAAAACACTTGCGGTTACCCGCAAGTGTTTTTTTGCATAGTTGATTGCACGCGGTAGGGGATTTTTCTCTTTACGTATGCGGTTCAACGCATACCTACCCCCCTTTTCGCGCTTTTTCGATATATGCGGTTGACCGCATATGGGGGCATATCCATTCGGGGGAAATCGACGGCAGTCGAGCGGCGATTTTTGTCATATGCGTCCGCGGGCAAGCAAGCGTTCCGCTTGACCATGTCTTAGTGTCTTTGCGTTCGTGTTTATAGATAATCTCGCGCATACCCCACAAAATCTTGCGCTCGTGTTTATAGATAATCTCGCGCATACCCGCTCTTGTCTTTGCGTTCGTGTTTATAGATAGCTTCGCGCATGCTCCGCCAATCACGCAAGGCAAATCCTTGCATATCGCGTTTGCCGTCAGGCAAACACATTACCGTTTGGAAAATTTACACCCACAAAAATCTTGGCGATACAAACCGTATTCGTTGGAAAGCTCAATCGAGCGATGATACCCGCCCTTTTTCTTAAAATCGGTGTAAAGGTAGTTCAACCCGTACCTGCCCCCTTCCTTTTCCCCAAGCTCGTTCAACCATTCGGCATTTTTGTACGGACTTAGCGTAAGGGTTGTGGCAAACCACTCGTACCCGTTTTCTTTGGCAACCTGCGCCGTTTTCGCAAGCCGCAACGCATAACAAGCGTAGCAACGCTTGCCCCGTTCGGGCTCGTTTTCCATGCCCTTTGCCATTTCCGCGAAAGTTTGCGTATCGTGGTCGCAATCCAAAAATTCCGCCCAGCCTGTTTCCCGTAAAAAGCGGATTTGTTCGGCTTTGCGTTTTTCATATTCTTCCCGTTCGTCGATATTCGGATTATAATAAAGCACGGTAACCTTAAAATGCTCCTTCAAGCGTTCCAAACACGCGGAAGAACAGGGTGCACAGCAGCTATGCAATAACAGCGGCGTGCCTTTTTCGATATTTTTGAGTTGTTCTTGCATTAAGAGCTCGTAATTTCTTTTCATATCCCCATTATACCCCCTTTTTCGACGCTTGTCAATCAGGAACTTGACAAATCCCAGAAATGCGTATATAATGGAAGCTATGAAATTACTCGTTCCCGTAGCTTCGGGCTTAGAACAAATC
>JAZQLT010000157.1:0-5219 GCA_045542815.1 Candidatus Scatosoma sp.
AAAGTTCAAGTTAGGTTTGGCAAAAGCCAAGTGAAGTTTGCCCCTTTGGGGCAAGTTAAGGGAATATTAATAACGGCAATAACTTTTTGCGGAACGCAAAAAACTTCACTGCGACGAAGTCGCAACTTCACTTATTGAAAATAAACTTCACTTTCACGAAGTGAAAACTTCACTGTTTTGGAGAATTTATGAAAGACTACGCGGCAACCATCGTAAAAAATGAAAAAATCGCCGACAATATCCATGCGGTAACCTTTGCCTTAGACGAAGACGTCAAGGTGCGCTGTGGACAGTTCGGCAATATTTCCGTGGGCGGAACGCACCTTTTGCGCCGTCCCATTGCTATTTGTAAGACGGAAGAAAGGGAAGTAACCTTTTGCTATCAAATCAAGGGCGAAGGCACGCAAAAACTCAAAGACATGGGGGTAGGTACGAAGTTATCCGTGCTCATGCCGCTTGGCAACGGCTTTTTCGTGGAAGAAAACGAGAAAAAAATCGCGCTCGTCGGCGGCGGCGTGGGGGTGTTCCCGCTTATCTCCGTTTTGCGCGAATATGCGCCCACGAAAGAGATTTCCGCGTACATCGGCTACCGCAATAAGGGCGCGGTGTGCGGCGTGGAAGAATTTGAAAAGGCAGATAAGTTCGTGGCGGTAACGGACGACGGCAGCTACGGCGAGAAAATGAACGCTGTGCAGGCGTTCGCCGCCGACCTTGCAAAGGGCAACCGCCCCGACGTGGTGCTGGCTTGCGGGCCTACGCCCATGCTCCGCGCGCTGAAAGCGCTCGTGGAAAAGGAAGATCTGACCTGTTTTGTGTCCTTGGAAGAGCGCATGGGCTGCGGAATCGGCGCGTGCCTTGTGTGCGTGTGCGATTTGACGAATGGGAAAAAGGCGCGCGTTTGCAAAGACGGCCCTGTTTTCGAGGCTCGTACCATTTCCTTGTAAACGCATATATACGTCGCAATACGGCGTTGCGCTGCGTTTTTCTTGCTCGTTTACGGCTAGTAAACTCCCTGCGAAAAGCCTTGCGCGCCTTGTCTTGCTCGTATCTCTGCGTTTGGCGGAACACTCAATTCTAAATGAAAGGTAAGGAAAAAAATATGGCAAACTTATCGGTTAATCTTTGCGGTATAACGCTGAAAAATCCCGTGATCGCGGCTTCGGGAACGTACGGGTTCGGGCGGGAGTTTCACGAACTTTACGATATCGGGCAGATCGGCGGTATTTCTACGAAAGGCATGACGTTAGAACCCCGCCTTGGCAATCCCGTGCCCCGTATCGCGGAATCGCGCGGGGTGATTTTGAACGCCGTGGGCTTACAGAACCCCGGCGTGGAGCACTTTATCGAAAACGATCTCGAATGGCTCAAATCTACGGGCACCTGCGTGATTGCGAACGTCGCGGGCAAGACCTTAGACGATTATGAAAAAATCTGCGCGCGTTTGAACGGGCTTGTGTACATGATTGAGCTGAATATTTCCTGCCCTAACGTAAAGAGCGGGGGCATGGCGTTCGGTATCAAGCCTGAAACGGTGGAAGAAGTAACCCGCGTGGCAAAATCGGGTGCGAAAAATACGCCGCTCATCGTCAAGCTTTCCCCGAACGTGGAGAGTATCGCCAGCAATGCGAAAGCGGCGGAAAACGGCGGAGCGGACTGTGTTTCCCTGATCAATACGCTGACGGGTATGGCAATCGATATTGAAAGAAGAAAGCCTATCATCGCCAACAACACGGGCGGTGTGTCAGGTGCGGGCGTAAAGCCTATCGCCGTGCGCATGACTTACGAGGCGGCGCAGGCGGTGAAAATTCCCGTCATCGGCATGGGCGGTATTACTTGCGCGGAAGACGCAATCGAATTTTTAATGGCGGGCGCAACGGCGGTGCAGGTAGGTACGGCGAATTTCACAGACCCTTATGCAATGCCCAAAATTATCAAGGGTTTAAACGAATGGTGCGATAAGCACGGTGTGGGAAGTGTTGCGGAGCTGACGGGGACTTTACAGTTAAACGGGAAGTAAAACGCATATATACTTCGCATTTCATCGTTGCGGCTCAGTTGCATACTCTCGGTATGCGCCTTCGCCGCGCCTTGAACTGCTCGCATCTCTGCGTTTTACGGCTACGTACTGGATCGAAGTAGTTTCACGGCGAAGTTAACTATAAACACGAGCGCAAAGACACTAAGACTTGCCCGCGGGTGCCACCCGCTGCCCCTATGGGGCAAGTTATGGGAATATAAATAACAGCCACAACTTTTTGCGGAACGCAAAAAACTTCACTGCGACGAAGTCGCAACTTCACTTATCAAAGATAAACTTCACTTTCACAAAGTGAAAACTTCACCGTTTTATGATGAAATAAATAAAAAACCGGGCGAAAAAGCACCAAATTTCGCCTATATCTAAAAAAGGAGAACAACTATGGCATATACCTACAAACAGGAATTTATCCGTTTCATGGTCGCAAACGGAGTGCTCAAATTTGGGGAATTTACCTTAAAGAGCGGCAGAATTGCGCCCTATTTTATCAATACGGGCAACTATAAAACGGGCAAACAGCTCGCTAAGCTCGGCGATTATTATGCGGCTTGCATTCACGACAATGGCTTGGAGGCGGATACGCTCGTGGGGCCTGCCTATAAGGGGATCCCGCTTTCCGTAGCGACGGCGGTGGCTATGTACCATAACTACGATAAGGAGCTGAACTACTGTTTCGACCGCAAGGAAGTGAAAGACCACGGCGAAGGCGGGCTTTTCGTCGGCAAACAGCTTACGGACGGAGAAAAAGTCATCATCATCGAAGACGTTATGACGTCGGGCAAGGCTCTGCGTGAAATTCTGCCGAAATTAGAAGCGGCGGCAAAAGTGGAAGTGGTCGGCATGATCATTTCGGTGGATAGACAAGAAAAAGCGCTGACGAGCGATCTTTCCGCTGTCAGCGAAGCCAAAAAAGAATTCGGTATCGACGTGTATTCGGTGGTAACCATGAACGACATCATCGCGGCGATCGAAGACGGCGTGGTAGATGGCAAAGAGCATTTGCCTGCAATGTACGCTTACCGCAATACTTACGGTGCAAACTGAAAAAAGGGGAGACCGTTTTTCTTCGGTAAACGTAAGTGCGGTTTGGCGTCCTTTTTAAGCTTTTGCTCGGTTTTTTTGGACGAAAAGACGGGCGCATGCGCACGTTCGTCAAGGACATGGGTGCTTGCGACAAATAAACCTATGGCGCAAACGAATAACAGCGCGACGATAAAAAGATAATTCCGTTTCATACCCTTACTATGGGTATTTTGGAACAGACTATACAAATAAAGGCGGTATATTATGAAAAACATTATTTTGACGGGGGACAGACCCTCGGGAAAATTGCATATCGGGCATTACGTGGGTTCTTTAAAGCGCCGCGTAGAGCTGCAAAACAGCGGCAAGTTCGATAAGATTTATATCATGATTGCGGATGCGCAAGCGCTTACGGACAATTTCGACAACCCCGATAAGGTGCGCGCAAATATTACGGAAGTTGCGCTCGATTATATGGCTTGCGGGATCGACCCGACAAAGTCCACAATTTTCGTGCAATCGCATATTGCCGAGCTTACCGAGCTGACCTTCTATTACATGAACCTTGTAACGCTCGCGCGGTTAGAGCGCAATCCCACGGTGAAAGCGGAGCTTAAACAAAAGAACTTCGAGCTCTCCATTCCCATGGGCTTTTTGACCTATCCCGTATCGCAGACGGCAGATATCACCGCATTCAAAGCGAACACCGTGCCCGTCGGCGAAGACCAGCTCCCCATGCTGGAACAGGCGAGAGAGATTGTGAGAAGTTTCAACGGCTTGTATGGCGAGACGCTTGTCGAACCCAAGGCAGTATTGCCTGACAATAGAGCGTGTCTGCGTTTGCCCGGCACGGACGGTATGGCGAAAATGAGCAAATCCTTGGGGAACTGTATCTATCTTTCGGACAGTGCGGACGAGATTAAGCGTAAGGTCATGAGCATGTACACCGACCCCAACCATATTAAGGTAACTGACCCCGGCAATACCAAGGATAATCCCACCTTTATTTATTTGGAAGCGTTCTCCACGGACGAGCATTTCCAAAAATACCTGCCCGAATACGCGAACTTGGACGAGCTCAAGGCGCATTACGAGCGCGGGGGCTTAGGGGACATGAAGGTGAAAAAGCTGCTCAACGCGGTTATGCAGGAAACCTTGGAGCCTATTCGCCTGCGCCGTGAAGAGCTGGCAAAAGATATCCCTGCGGTATGGGATATGCTGTATAAGGGAAGCGAAGAAGCGCGTGCGGTAGCGGCGCAGACCCTTGCCGAAGTGAAAAAAGCGATGAAAATCGATTATTTCGCGGATAGATAACACTACCCACCCTGCGGTTTAGCTATAAGGAAAGCCCCGACGAGAATTTTCTCGTCGGGGCTGTATTTATAAATGGTAGTCTATTTGTTTTTATTAGGAAAAAGCACAATAATCAAACCTGCTATAATGCAGGCGGCAGTAAAGGTAAGAATTATCCCAAAAGCATATCCTAAAATGCCGGTTTTTTTTCTTGTTACAACGATTTCTTGGCTTTTTATTTTACACGTTTCATCATCTTCTATGTAATCAACAATTTCTCCAGTTCTTTGTTCATATACGTGGTGATAGTTTTTTGCAACCCAATACTCGTCGGTAGAATAAGTTTTTACTTCTTTGCCCATTAATAATATCCCTACAATTAATACGGCTATTGATATTAACCACGCAATTTTATATAATCTGTCTTTTTCCATGATTTTTCCTTTTTAGTTTTAGAGTATTTACTTTTTTGTGGTATGGCGCTTGCAAAGATAAGTCGCAACCCCCGCAGCGGGAGCGGCGATTAAGGTTTTAATAAGCGGACCAAGCTTGATACCGCCTATTTGCTCAATCGTAACCATTAATATTGCGGCAACGCTTAAACAACCTACCCAAATCCAAAATTTCATACTTATATTCTCCTTTAATTAAAAAAATTATCTTCTTCTTGTGCGTAATAGTATCCGCCGTTTCGCCCTGATTTTTGATAAATGGGCAATCCGAACTCTATTAAATATTTTACGTTGCGCGACACCGTTTTTCTGTCGCATTGTACGCCTATGGAGTTTAAAACGTGTGTGATCTGTGTCAGATTGATCGGCTTATCCTTTGAAGACCCTTTATATAACAGCTTTAAAACATACAG
>JAZQLT010000158.1:0-3860 GCA_045542815.1 Candidatus Scatosoma sp.
GAGCTTCTTATGACCCTTGAGGACAGATACGGCGTTATCGTTCCCGATGACGAGGCTGTAAACCTCAAAACTATAAAGGACATCGCTGAATACATAGAAGCAAACAAAAACTAAGTTCATAAAGGAGCTATCATGCATATCACAGACATTTACGGAGAAGCCTCGTTTAACGACGATGCAATGAAAAAACATTTATCCTCAGAGGCGTATACTGCGCTCAAGGAGACGCTTGAGCAGGGTCATCCCTTGAGTATTGAGATTGCCGACGAGGTTGCACGGGCAATGCAGGAATGGGCGACGAGTAAGGGGGCAACCCACTTCAGCCACTGGTTCCAGCCACTCAACGAAATGACTGCGGAAAAGCATGACTCGTTTCACAGTTTTGATAAAGACGGAGGCGCCATTACCGAATTTTCGGGCAAGGAGCTTATCAAGGGCGAAACGGACGCTTCGTCCTTCCCTTCGGGCGGCTTGCGCGCAACCTTTGAAGCACGGGGCTACACCGCTTGGGACGCGACTTCCTACGCCTTCATCAAGGACAAGGTACTGTGTATTCCTACTGCGTTCTGCTCGTACAGCGGAGACGCACTCGATAAAAAGACCCCCCTTCTTCGCTCCATGGAAGCGATCAACCGCGAGGCAATGCGGGTTTTGAAACTCTTTGGCAATGAAGACGTTACTTCTATAAAAACCACGGTCGGGCCCGAACAGGAATACTTCTTAATCGATAAGGAAATGTTCCAAAAGAGAAAGGATCTCGTCTATACGGGCAGAACGCTCTTTGGCGCAGAGCCTCCGAAAAGCCAAGAAGTGGAAGGGCATTATTACGGCGTAATCAAGCCCCGTGTACAGGCTTTCATGAACGATCTCAACGAAGAACTTTGGAAACTCGGCGTGCTGGCAAAGACGGAACATAACGAAGCCGCACCTGCACAGCACGAGCTTGCGCCTATCTACGCCACCACCAATATCGCCGCCGATCACAATCAGCTGACGATGGAAATCATGCAAAAAATCGCAAAGAAGCACGACATGGTATGCCTGTTGCACGAAAAACCCTTTGCGGGCGTCAACGGCAGCGGCAAGCATAATAACTGGTCGCTTTCCACAAACACGGGAGTCAATCTGCTCGAACCGGGGGATACGCCTTCCGAAAACGCACAGTTCCTGCTCTTCCTTTGCGCAATCTTAAAAGCGGTGGACGATTATCAAGATCTTCTTCGCGTTTCGGTAGCGTCCGCGGGCAACGATCACCGTCTCGGCGCGCACGAAGCGCCCCCCGCCGTCGTATCCATTTTCTTGGGCGACGAACTGACGGAAATCTTGGAAGCTATCGAATCGGAAACCCCCTACGGCGCAAAAGAAAAAGAACTTATGCGTATCGGCGTACATACCCTGCCCCGTTTCCCCAAGGATACTACGGACAGAAACCGCACTTCCCCCTTCGCGTTCACGGGCAATAAATTCGAATTCCGTATGCTCGGTTCTTCCGCGTCCGTTTCCGACCCCAACATCGTCATTAACACGGCGGTTGCGGAAGTGTTAAAGCAATTTGCAGACGAATTAGAAAACGCAAGCGATTTTGAAACCGCTTTGCACGATCTCATCAAACGGGTCATCAAAGCGCACAAGCGTATCGTGTTCAACGGCAACGGGTACGACGACAAGTGGCTCGCCGAAGCGGAAAAGCGGGGGCTTTTAAATCTTAAAACCACGCCCGACGCTCTGCCCTATTTCGTTTCCGAAAAGAATATCAAGCTCTTTACTTCGCACGGGGTATATACGGAGCGGGAAATGCACTCCCGTTTGGAAATCCAGTTCACGAGCTATTGCAATCTCATCCGTATCGAAGCCAAGACCATGGTCGATATGGCGAAAAAGGAAATCTTGCCCGCAGTCAGCGAATATTCGCAGCTGTTGTCCAGCACCCTGCTCTCCAAAAAATCCGTTTGCGAAAGCTTGGATTGCACCTACGAAGCGGAAATGCTGCAAGAAATTTCCAAACGCACGGCAAACGCTTACACGCACGTCAAGGCACTCGAACGCGCTCTTGCGGCAGGCAAAAAGCTCGCAAGTGCACGCGCACTCGCCGAGCATTATAAAAACAAAGTCTTGCCCCTTATGAGCAAGCTCCGCAAAGCCGCCGACGAGCTGGAAAATATCGTCTCTGCGGAATACTGGCCCATGCCTACCTACGGCGATTTGCTGTTTGATATTTAAAGGAGAAACTATGTTCAACGTTGAAAAAGCAACCGACGGCGCGGTTTCTTGGATCCGCGAATGGTTCGAACAAAACGGAAAAGGCTGTAACGCCGTCATCGGTATTTCGGGCGGGAAGGATTCCAGCGTGGTCGCCGCTCTGTGCGTAGAAGCGCTTGGGAAAGAACGCGTCATCGGCGTGCTCATGCCCAACGGCGAACAGCCGGATATCGACTGTTCCAAACAACTCGTCGCATACCTGGGTATCCCCTATTTCGTTTGCAATATTCAAAAAGCTGTGGACGGAGTGTTGGAAAGCCTGCAAGAAAGCGGTGTGGAAATCAGCCGTCAGACGCGGGTCAATCTCCCCCCGCGCATCCGTATGTCCACGCTGTACGCGCTCTCGCAGTCCAAGAACGGACGGGTCGCAAATACTTGCAATCTTTCCGAAGATTGGGTGGGGTATTCCACTCGCTACGGCGACGCCGCGGGCGATTTTGCGCCCCTTGGCAAGCTCACGGTGCAGGAAGTCAAGGCTATCGGGCATCATCTCGGCATACCTATGAATTTGGTAGAGAAAGTCCCCTCCGACGGCTTGACGGAAAGGACGGATGAAGATAATTTGGGATTTACCTATGCGGTGCTGGACGAATATATCCGCACGGGTGTATGTAAAGACGCGGACGCCAAAGCCCGCATCGATCGCCTGCATAGAATGAACGAGTTTAAGCTCAAACCCATTCCGTGCTACGAGTATGAAGATTAAAAAATACGCTCTGCCGTGCTGGGCAGAGCGATTTTTTTAGTTTTCGAGAAAGGTGGAATGGATTACGTAGTCGGCAGTCGCGCGGTTGGTGGCGATGGGGATATCATATACCACGGAAATACGAAGCAGCGCCTTTACGTCGGGGTCGTGGGGCTGCGATTCCAGCGGATCCCAGAAGAAGATGACGATATCGATCTTCCCTTCGGCAACCTTTGCGCCAATCTGCTGATCCCCGCCGAGCGGCCCGGAAAGGTAACGCTTTACGTTGAGATCGGTGGCTTCGGCAATAAGCTTCGCCGTCGTACCCGTACCGCAAAGGTCGTATTTTTCAAGAGTGGCTTTGTTTTTCAAAGCCCAGTTTACGATTTCGGATTTTTTATTGTCGTGTGCAATCAATGCGATCGTTTTCTTTTTCGTGCGTTTCATATACGAACTTTTCCTTTGTTTTTTCTTAATTATATAAAAGATTTGGAAAAAAGTCAATCTTCTGACGCTTTTTTCTTAGAAAAACTTGTTAAAGCAAGATTTGTCAGCCGAAAAAAGGAAAAAACACGGGAAAAACCGTTTACTTTTCGGGAAAGTCCGTGTATAATAATATAGCAAAAACTAAATACTCCATTAGACATGGGGGTGCCCCGGATTCGATTGCCGGTGAGCGAAAGAATAAGCATACCGTAGCAGGAACGCCTACGATAAAACGTTCCACCTAAATTTAAATGCAGATAGAAATGCAAACTACGCTCTTGCAGCGTAACTTCGTTATAAACGAAACGTCGCGCCCGATTTATCCGTCGGTTGGGGTCGCGGCGTCATCAAGACGGAACACTCTTGACAAAATCGGAAGGTGTTTTTTCAAGAGTATCTAGCCTTCTGCGTTTTCAAAAGCGTGTTTACC
>JAZQLT010000159.1:0-2252 GCA_045542815.1 Candidatus Scatosoma sp.
TGGACGATACCCTGCCCGAAGAAGTGAAAATGGATATCGTGGACGCATTCGCCACGAATAAAAAGGAAAAATTCCGCTTTGTGTATCCCCCGCGCCTTGCCGATTATTCCAAAGAAGTGAGCGTCGGTTCGAAACTTTTAAAAGCAGGGGACTGCGAGCGCGCGGTAGAAGAGCTTTCCAAGGTGGAAAAGGGTTCGAAACAGTACGCGCAGGCGAAGGAAATGCAAGCGGTCGCGCTGCTTCTCAGCGGTAAAGCGGACGAAGCGGAGAAAGCGTGCAAGGAGCTTTTGGAAGATAAGCCCGACGAAGTGCGGGTGCTTGCCACGCTCGCCGCGGTATATCTCGAACAGGGCAGAACGGAAGAGAGTAAAGAAATCGCCCTTGCGCTTTCCGAGCGCAAGACGGAAGATACGGACGAGCTGTATAAAATCGCTACCGTGTGCTGTGAAAACGAGCTTCACGGCAGAGCGTACGAGCGTCTTTGCGAGCTGGACCGCAAACTCCCTTACGACGGGAGAACACTGTATTTTAAAGGGGTATCCGCTTACAAGAGCGGGCGTATCGAAGAAGCGGGGCGCACTTTAGACGAGCTTTGCTCCATTTATCCCGACGCGGAAGTCGCAAGATATTATTTAAACGAGATCAGAGCGTACCGCGAAGGGGAACGGGACGCGCCCGAGCTGATTTATTTTTATCATCTCCCGCAGGAAGAACGGGAAAAGCGCTGCCGCTCTCTCATTCACGTGGGGAAAGCACCCAAGGACGAAGCGCAAATTTTCGGGTTGCTCCTTCTGCACGACGGGTATTTTCGTTGGTGCTTTGACGAAATGGACGGCGGGGATCACGATTTACAGTATCTCGGCTTGGTAACGGCGGCGCACGTGCGCGCGGACGAGTTTATTCAGGAGATATTGCTCGATTGCGAAGTGCTGGACGTATTAAAGATTGAAACCCTGCGCCTGCTTTTGGAACGAAACGAAGAAGCGGAAGTGGGGATCGTTCTTTGCAATATTTATAAAAAGGTGTTCCTGCCCCGTATCACGGTGGGTAGAAAACGGCACAGGAAGTTTGTGGAAGCGTACGCAAAGCTCGCGTCTAAATTCGTGGTCGTGAAGGAAAGCTACGGCGAAAAGATCAAGACGGCGGCGGAAGCGCTGTATAACGCGCTTGCGGAATACGGCAGCTTGGATCTCGTGAATAATACGGACGATTGCGCCTGCGCGATTTTCCTGCTTTCGGGGATTAAGGAGCTTGGAAACAACCCCGAAATGATTGCGGCGGCGTTCGACGCAAACGCCGATCGGGTAAAGGTGCTGCTGTCGGCGGCGGTGAGTAAAGAATACGGTATAGAAAAGGAAAAAGAAAATGAAGCTGATTGATTTTGACGGATTGTTCGATGAAAAATTGACGCAATACATGGAAGAGAATAAAAACAAACACTCGGAAAAGCAGTGGGAAGACATTATCCCTAAGCTCTATAAAAAATTCGGCGAAACCTATATCGCGAAGCTCAAATGTACGCCCAAGGAATACTATGCGAAAATGAGCGAAAAGGAGCTGGCAGATACCCTTTCGGCGCATTTGGAGCAGGATATTCCCGTACCCGAATTTCTTTGCGCGGAGCTGGAAAATCGAAATGCCGCGGAAGTGCTCCTTCCCCTTCTTGAAAGCGATGACGCGGAAAAAGCGGCGTATGCGATCAATCTTTTAGGGGACGATCCCCGTGCGTTCGACGCGTATTTCTCTATATTAAAAGAAGAGAGATTTAACGAAGATATCCGCAGTGATCTTGCCGATATTTTCCGCTTGCACGCCGACGAAGTGAAAGGGTATGCGTACGATACGTATCGGCAAGGGCTTGCCAAGGAGTATATGCTCGAAATCCTTTCCCGTGCAAAAGAGAAAGAAGAGCGGATCTATGAAACCCTTTTGCAGGCGTTTTTAACGGCGGACGAAACGCAAAGCCCCATGCGCGCGAGTTATTTGGCGGCGTACGGCGACGATCGCGCGCTTTCCCATCTTTTAAAGCGGATTGAAGACAAAACGATCGGGTTCGTGGAATTTCAAGAGCTTAAATACGCAATCGAAGCGTTGGGCGGCGAGTATAACGAGCCGCGCGATTTTTCCGAGGATAAGGATTATCTTGCCGTAGAAGCCGCCGTTTCCAAAACGGCAGCGGAAGAATTTAAAAACTAAAAAAACCGTATAAACGAAAAGATCCCCGCATATAGTAAATCGTAAAGTCGGATCGT
>JAZQLT010000160.1:0-2466 GCA_045542815.1 Candidatus Scatosoma sp.
ATGGTATTGAAATTGCCGCAGTCGGGGCATTTCCCCAGCCACTTGGGCGCGGTGAACCCGCACTGCGAGCAAACGAACTGTGTGGTGGGGGCTTTGGGTTTGGTTGGCATGGTGTACCTCTTTCTATGTTTGCCGAACGGCAAACGCGATATATTTACTTCGCAAATGTGATATAACTTTCGTTGCGATATATTCGTTTTGCGAATGCGATATGCAAGGCTTTGCCTTGCGTGATTGTAATATTTCCATAGCGCGTTGCTTTGCAACGCATATCGCGCGAGCGTAGCGAGTATATCGCACGCAGTATATCGCGCTGAAAAAGCATATCGCCTATTACGCTTTCTTCAAAAGCGTAATGGCGTGCACTGTAATACCCTTGCCTTCGCCAACGTATCCCAAGCCTTCGTTCGTGCCTGCCGAAATGCCGACGCGGGCGGGGTCGATTTTAAGCGCGCTCGCAAGGGAATTTTTCATCTCGTCTATGTATTTGGCAAGACGGGGCTTTTCTGCTTGAATGGCGATAGAAACGTTTTTTACTGCCAGATTTTGCGTGTAGAGCATACCCATGACCGCGTTGAGCATATCCATGGAGTTTGCGCCCTTCCATTTTTCGTCGGTGTCGGGGAAGTAATGCCCGATATCCTTTAAACCCGCCGCCGAAAGCAGCGCGTCCATCAGCGCATGCACCAAAACGTCGCCGTCGCTGTGGGCGATAAGACCGCTCGAAGAAGGCACTTTCACACCTGCGAGCACGATATAATCCTGCGCCTTTCCAAAGGCGTGGGTATCTATGCCGAACCCGCACAAAGCGGCTTGCTCTTCAAAATCTTCTGCGTAAGTCATTTTGATATTTTCCCGACTGCCTGCGCAAAGGGCAGGGTCTCCGCAGTAGCGCGCGAACACGGAAGAGTCGTCGGTGTAGGCGGGGGACTTCTCTTCAAACGCCCGCTCGTAGGCGGTTAAAATATTTTCTCGGAAAAAGCCCTGCGGGGTCTGGATTTGGCGCAGGGCGTCCCGTGCGGGTACGCTTACGATTTTGCCGTTTTCCACGCGGGCGACGGTGTCTCTGCACTCGATTGCACAGATCCCGCTGCCGTTTACTTTTACGCTGTAAATACAGCCTTCGATGAGTTCGCGGGAAACGAAAGGTCTTGCCCCGTCGTGAATGAGCACGATATCCGCGCCCGTTTCCTTTAAAGCGTTATATACGGAATGGGAGCGATCCGCTCCGCCCAACACGGCGCGCGTGCGGGGGAAACTAGTACATAAAGCGGAAATTTCCGCGAAGTCTTCTTCCGAAGCGGTAACGAGAATTTCGTCGATCGCGGGGAAATCGAACGCCGACAGCGTTTTTTCCAAAACGGTGCTCTCTTCAAAGGGTACGAGCAATTTGTTTTTTGCAAAGCCCGCACGGTTGCCCTTGCCTGCGGCACAAACGATAGCGCAAACGGTATAGTTACTCATACGATCACCTCGTAAAGGGAAGCGGCTTCGTCTTTTTTCACCGTTTCCTTGATATTTAAAATGCGGAATTTGAGCACGCCCGAAGCGTACAGCACTTCCACCACGTCGCCGACTTTTACGGCGGTGGAAGGCTTTGCGGCTTTGCCGTTGACGAGCACTTTTTCTTCCGAGCAGGCTTCTTGCGCCACGGTGCGGCGCTTTAAGATACGGGAAACTTTTAAGAATTTGTCGATACGCATGGGGGACTCCTGTAAGGGGTGAAATTTTCACTTCGTGAAAGTGAAATTTATTGCATAAGTGAAATTGCGACTTTGTCGCAGTGAAATTTTCACTTCGTGAAAGTTGTGGCTGTTATTGATATTCCCATAACTTGCCCCACAAGGGCAAACTTCACTTGGCTTTTAGCAAACTTAACTTTGCCGCAGGCAAAACTTAACTTTCACAGCAAATTTCAATTATTTTTTTGATTTTTTTATTTTTGCTTTCAAAATTGCTTGACAACTTTTTTTCGGGCGGATATAATTAGATAATGTATCATTATGCTTAAAATGGTGTAATGTCGCTCGAAAACAGATTTTTTATCAAAAAAATACACGAAATTCCCGCAAAAAATGGGAAAATCGGGCGAAAAATCCTTTCTATATAATATATTATACCGCAAAGGAACGCAAAAGTAAAGCATAGAGAACAAAATTTTTCAAAACAAGACAAAAAATTCGATTTTTATCGATGAAAAGATATACTCGGTAGATCGCTGAAAATATTGCAAGGAGCAAAACGAACAAATGGATTTACCTATTCACAAGTATGGCAAGACCGAAAGAAGAAAATTCGGTTCGATCAACGAAGTAATCGATATTCCCGATCTCGTTGAAATCCAGAAAGACAGCTACAATGCCTTTATCGAAGAAGGTATCAGCGAGGTGTTTGAGGACTTCTCTCCCATCACCGACTACTCCGACCATTTTGAGCTCTATTTCTTAGAGCACAGATTTGGCGATA
>JAZQLT010000161.1:0-7839 GCA_045542815.1 Candidatus Scatosoma sp.
GTCTTCTTCCACGGCGGGTTTTTCAAAGCGTTTTTTGACCCGCTTACCGATTTCGTCGAATACCTGCCCTATCGGTCTTGTTAAAATCGCAATCCCAAGGCACGCCGCAAAGGAGAGCTGAAAACCTATCTCAAAGAAGGAAGCGGGCGATAGGAGCAAGATACAAATCGCCGCCGCGCCGATACTTTCCAAAAGGTCGCTCTTGCTTCTAATCAGCTTTGCGGCGTAGGCAATCAAGCACATCACCGTAGCGCGGAGCACGGACGAAGAAAATCCGCATACACCCGCATAGAAAAGCAATATCCCCGCAAGCAGGAAAAAGCGTAAGGGTTTGGGCGCACGCGAAAGCGGCGTTTTCTTGAAAATCAGCAGGCAGAACCCAAACAGCGCGCCTATATGTAAACCCGAAACGGCGAAGATATGCGCAATCCCGCCCATGCGGATATTGTCGTACAGCTCTTCTTCGATCGCGTAGGTGTTCCCAAAGAGTATCGCCTTCGTTACTGCCGCTGGCTCTTCATCCATGCCCGCGTCGATTACCTTTTCCGCACGCGAGCGCAAGAGCAAAAAGAGATCGAAGGTATGCCCCGTGATTTCCACACTTTCACCCCGAACGATAAAGCGCAAATTGCTTTTCAACCTTTTCGCTTGAAATTCTTGCCCGCGGAGCATGGATTGCATTTCTATTCTGCCATAGATGGATACTTCGTCGGAAAGCTCGATTTCTTCGCAAGACGAGGTAGGCAGGTACGCGATGAGCCGCCCTTTTTCGGTAATTCCGCCGATTTTTAAATCATCGAGCACCAGCCCCGTAGAGTCGGCGCTGTACTCCCGCTTTTCAATCACGCGCCCGCTTACGTACCCTTCGCCCGCACGGTTTTCTCCCGCCAAAAAGCGTTGCGTTTGCAAAGAAAACCCAAAAAAGCCGACAAAAAAGAAGATTCCCAGCAAGGCGAAGAGCAAAAGCTTGTCGAAAAACGCTCCTTTTATCCCGCATACGAATAAGGGCACCGCCGCCAGCGGAAATAAACATAAAATCCACCGCGCGGAAACGCCGTTAAAATAATGTATATAGTAAAAACCGATCCCCAAACACAGGAAAAGCGCAAAAAAGAAAATAGGGCGAAAGTTAATAAGTTTCCATTCTCTTTCTCGCCCTATCTTTTTCATTCGTGATCGCTCCGTTTATTTTCTGCCAAATAATTCGTCCAAAGATTTCCCCAAAAGGGTAGAGATTTTAATCAAAATCGCCGTTTCGGGCATCGCCCCTTCCTGAAACCAGCGGGTGAGCGTTCCCTGCCCGATCCCTAACTGTTTTGCGAGCCTATATTTTTTGATCCCCTTTTCTTGCATGTATCCGTTAAGATATCCTACGAGAATTTTTTGCGAATCTTCCACCGAAAGCCCTTCTTTCCCCACCTGCTCTTCTTCGCGATCGTTTAAACCGAGAACATAATCGATAGACACTTTAAAATAATCCGCTAATATCAAAAGGGATTTTGCGCTTGGATAGGTAACGCCCTGCAACCAATTATAAATGGATTTTCTCTCTAAATTCGTTTCTTCCGCAAGCTCCGAATCGGTTTTTATCGCAAACACGAGCAAATCCTTTAATCGCGCCGCAAAAATAGGTGAAGACATATCAATAACGCTCCTTTGCGTAATATTGATACTATTATCCTATTCTTTAAGGCTTTATAACAAGGTTGCGACAAATTCGAACTACTTTTTGGTTATTAGAAGTAAAAAAGTCGCGATAAAATCGCGACTTTTCATCCATTTTGGTTTTACGCCAAAGAAATTCTATCCGACACCGAACGCACAAACAAGCCCTTTTCTTCCCCAAGCGTTACGCAATCGTTGATAAACGAAGCAAATTTCTCCGTGGGTTTGGTTACGCGGAACACCGAGCAAACGATAGTTTGGATTTCTTCCATATACAACGCAACCTTATCTTCCAGCGCGCCGCGCACAATGGAAATCACTTCATAAGGCGTGTAATCGGCTTCGTATTTGCGCAAAGGCTCGCCTGCTTCCACGCGATAACGGTCAAAGCCTACGCACTTATCCGTCTTGCGGTAGTATTCCATGCCTAAAATCTTCTCGTATTTAAACCCGCAAAGCGCAATAAGCGCCTGCATACGGCTTTCCACCTTCGAGCCGTATTTGGTAACGCCAAGGCTCATCAGGCATCTGCGCACCAAAAACTCGTGCGAAATGGGTTCTTCCGCCGCCACGATCGCTTTCAAGCGGGCAAGGATTTCCTTGTCGTTTTCGCCCGAAGTGATATAGTTCGCATTCTCGTACAAATCGGTCAAAACCGCCTTTTTGTACGCTTTTTTGCAACGGTTGAGCTCTGCGCCGCCCTTCTTATCCGCGCCCGTGAGCTTATCAAGCAGGTCTTTAATCTTCTTGATTTCGCGCTTGGGATTGTTATAATAGTTTACCGAATACAGACGAAGGACGTTCCAGTTGCTGCGTTTGAGCGTTTGAATTTGCAAAATATTACGGTCTTTGACGGAGAAACGGCTGGGCGCATCGCACATGATTGCAAGGATAAAGCGTTTTCTATCCTTGGGGTCGATGACCGCAACGTCAATCTTGAAGCCAGAAGCCCCGACGTTATAACGGCAATCGTACCCGTAGGAAGCCAGCTCTTCCGCAATATATTTGCCGATTCCTTCCTTTTTCTTGACGACGTTTTCAGACGAGATCGCAAGGTTGGTTCTACCCTTTTGCGCGAAGTCGAGAAAGGCTTTTAAGCCCATGACGCCGCGGGATTTGGTCTTGGAAAGGTCGATCATCGCCCCTGTCATGGACGAGAACACCACCATTTCTTCGCGCGCACGCGAAACGGCAACGTTGAGTCTTCGCCAACCGCCCGCTTGGTTCAAAGGCCCGAAGTTGAGCGAAATCCTGCCCAGCTTATCCGGTCCGTAACAAATCGAGAAGAGCACCACGTCGCGCTCATCCCCCTGCACGTTTTCCAAGTTCTTAACAAAGAGCGGTTCTTCGCGATCGTACGCCGCGCTTTCCAGCTTGCGTTCGGCAATTGCCGCCGTGAGCTTGCGCTCTATATATTCCTTCTGCACGTTGCTGAAAGTAACTACGCCAAGGCTTAATTTGTTCAAAACGGGATCGCTTAAACGGCGGAGTACTTCCTTCACCAGCATATCCCCTTCCGCTTTGTTCTTCTTGGTCAAACCGCGGTCATATACGCCGTCTTCCACATAGACAAAGTTCACCTTGCTCGCCAACGCGTCCGGCGAAGGGAAGGTACAAAGTCTGTTTTCATAGTACATGGCGTTGGAGAACGCAATCAAGCTTTCATGCTTACTTCTATAATGCCAAGTCAAGTGCCGCTGAGGCATATTGATGGCAAGGCAGTCGTCCAAAACGCTCTCCATGTCTTCGTTTTCAAGGTTGTCTTCATCTACGTAGTTTGCATTAAAGAAGGTCGTAGGCGGGAGCTGTTTGGGGTCGCCGACGACGATTGCCGCCTTACCGCGGGCAAGCGAACAGATCGCTTCCGCCGTCGGGATTTGCGAAGCTTCGTCGAAAATAACGAGATCGAACAAGCCGTTTTCCGCCTTCAAGTACTGGGATACGGTAATCGGGCTCATCAGCATACAGGGCGCGAGCACCTTCATAAGCTCCGGCGTTTCTTCAAACAGTCTTCTTAAACCCATACCGCGCAAATTGCTCTTGGTATAGCGTTGGAAGTTCGCCATTTCCAGCGCAAGCGAACCCTCCGTCGTTTCCGTAGGCAGGCGGGAGATGAGCTTCGTACGGATATATTCCTTGGTAAGCCGCGAAAACTCTTCCGTAGCAAGGCGCAAGCCTTCCGCTTTTTCTTCCGAAACCGCCGCAGAGAAACGCGCCAAAACAGGGTCGAGCGGAATATTCGTCTGCAAGAAGTTTTTATAGATATTCTTCTCAAAGCTTTCGATGATATTTTCGCTGGTTACCGCGCCGTTTTCCAACGCGTCCGTGATAAAGGTAAGCCCTGCTTCGTCCAGTGCCTTCGCCGTCTTTTTATACATGCACCAGCTTGCGAGCATGTCTATATTCTCAATGAGCGCGCCTGCTTTTGCCGTATAGGCGTCCAGTACCTCTTCTTCAGGCGCCTTTCTTCTGTCCGCTTTGGTAAGCTCTAAGAAAGCGTTTTCCGCTTCTTTAAAGCTCTCCACCGAACGCATGAGCCCGTTCAAAACGGGCGCGGTATAACCGCACGCCGCACGGATACACATGCTATTAAAGCTGTCGGCATTGTAGTCCATAAACACCGACAAGCACATATTGTGCAGCTCGTACAAATCCTTCAAGAAGTTCTTACGCGCGGAGAAATAATCCACTCTGCCGAAAGCAAAGGTGAAATAGTGCGAAAGGCGGGTGTTGGTGCGGATACGCTCCATTGCGCCGTAAATCTCGTACACCGTTTCCAAAAGCTGTAACATTTCTTCCCGTTCGATGGGCGCAAGAGCGGTTTTTTGAATTTTTTTCACAATCGAACGCACCGTTTTGTTGCGCTCGTAATCGCTTCTGCCCGCTTCCAGCCACTCGCCCAGCTCTTTGTATTCCTTGCCGATATCCACAAGCTTTTTGCAGCTCGCAAAATACTTTTCAAAGCAAGCGTCCAGTCTTCTGTTCGCGTTGAAGAAAGCGTAAAATTCTTCTTCGTTTTCTTTGAAATATTTATTCAAAACCCCGCTTTGCAAGCGTTTCGCAATCTCGTACAGGGTCTCTAATTTCTTTCTTGTGAGCGTGCTGATCTTCTGGCGGTACAAATCCAAAAACAACGCCACGTAGTTCTTTAAATGCTTGATTTCCGCAATCACGACTTCGGACGCGCAATAGAGCGAATCGCGCGTTTCCAAGCTATATTCCGTAAGATTGACGTTGGAGAAAGGCGAGTTATACACGCCGCCGCATTCCTTCGCTGCCGCCGACGCTTGCACCATCATCTGCTCGTACTGCTCGATTTTCTCTTTGGTCAAGCCGTCGTAGAAGGTGCTTTCGATGTTCATGATATCGGGCGCGTGCTTGTTCTTTAAACAAATGAGCAGCGCTTCATATACCGATACGCCCAAGCGACGCTTTTTATGCAGCGCGGTCATAGGCTCGGCAAGCTCTTTTCTAAGCCGCACGATTGAATTGGACTTCTCCGAAAGACTGACCTTTTCTTGCTGTCCTGCAAGCCCCAGCGTACCCGTCAGCTTTTGCACCACTTCCGTTTTGTTCGTCTTGTTCGAGTGTAATTCCAAACAAAAATCGCCGATTCCCAAAGAGTCCAAACGCTTTTTCACCACCGACAGCGCCGCTTGCTTTTCCGCGACGAACAGCACCCGCTTACCGTCGTTTAAGGCGTTGGCAATGATATTCGTGATCGTCTGCGATTTGCCCGTGCCGGGAGGGCCGTGGAGCACAAAGCTCTTGCCCTTTTGCGACAGCGCGATCGCATTCCACTGCGACGCGTCCGCAGGCAAGGGCGTGAGCGTGAGCGCGGGGTCGCTCTCGTCTTCTTTGAGCGTTTCTTCCGCACCGCTTTCTACCAGCACGGAGTTTTCAAGCAGCGCTTCGATGACGCGGTTTTTGGAGAACTCGTTAACGTTCTGGCGAAGGTCGTTCCACATTTGATAGCGTGCGAACGAGAACGCCGCGATATACGCGTCGTCGAACACTTCCCAGTTCCGCATTTTGATGACTTCGACGCGTACCATGGCAAGGATCTCGGAGATTTTCAAGCCTTGGATGGCGTCTGAAAGACCGCGGATATCGATATTAAATTCCTGTTTCAAAAATTCGAGCAGAGTTGCGTTGACGGACGGTTCTTCGTCCGCAAGGCAAACGGAATAGCCTACGCCCCCTTTGCTCTTTTTCAGCTGTATGGGCTGCAGGACAAGGGGCGCGTAATGCACCGCGCCGTCTTCACGGGCGTACCATTTTAAAAATCCCAGCGCGAGATACAAAATCTTTGTGCCCGATTCTTCGTATGCTTCCTTGTTCTTTCTCATCAGGCGGCTGACCGTTTCCGCAAGCGTGTTCTCGTCTAAATACGTGCGCAAAATCCCCGCTTGGTTTTCGAGCGCAATCAGCTCTTTCATGCGCTTGGTCTCCGCGCTCGCCCCGAAGTACGTTTTCTTCGCGGAAAGCTCTTTTATATCCTGCGTAGCGGGCGCGAAGGACATTTCGTCCTGTTCGCTAAGCGCGTCTAATACGCCGTCTGCGGAAGCCGCAAACAGCTGCATCGCCATTTTCGTGGGCGAGAAATTGAGCAAGGTATTTTTCATGGAAAGATCCAAGAGCCGTCTTTCCCACTGTTTGTCTTTGGTTTGCTCGGCGTCGATTGCAAGGCTTTGTGCAGCGTGAAGCTCCTTGGGTGCGCTGTCGTGCGCCATATCTTCTTCCGTCAGCACTTCAAAGCCCTTTACGCTCTTGGCGCGCAAAGGCAAGGGTAAGATACGGGAAATACGGCAACGGCGTACGTCCACGCAGCGTTCGTAATACCCCCCTTGCAATTTCTGTTTGAAATGCGTTTCCGAAGTGGAATACGCGGCATTCTTATCCGAGAAAAGGTCTTCGATATCAAAGCAACTCAGATTATTGATCCCGTCTGCGATGTACGCGTCCAAACGCTGCATATCGTCGGAAACGGTATCCAAAAAACAACCGTCGTACAGCCATACGCCGCAGGTAATCTCCTTTTCCCCGAATACGAGTACGGAATGCAAGCCTAAGCTTTCCAAACAGCTACATGCAAAGAGCGCCATTTCCAAAGAGCTTGCCTTACGGTTTGCAAGTATCTTCACCCCCGCCCCCGCTTCTACGGGCGCGGAAATATCGCAAGGCTGTTTTGCCACCGAGAAACGGCGGAGCACGGCGTACAGCGCCGCGATGATACGGCGCACGGCGTTTTTATCGTTACCGATATATCCCCCAAGCTCACAGGGGGTATTCCATTTTTTCAGCTGCTCGGCAATCTCCGTCTGTACGCGGGCGCAATCGGCAAGCTTGGGACGGACGAAGGACGCCAGTAGTTCGCTGTCCCCGTCTATGCCCTGCCAGTAATCGAAGGGCAAGGTTTTTACCTTCCACTCTTTCGTGGCAATTATCTTTTTATCTTTTTTAAGCGTTACGGTGATTTTTTCTTCCCCGACTTCTTCTACGCTTGAAAAATACAAGGGAGAAAGCAGATTGCCAAGATCTACTTCCACCACGCTTTCAAAGGGAACTTCGATCTCCTTTTCGCAGGGCAGCATCATGCCGTTTTCGCTCTCTACGGCGACGGTGAGCCCTTCCACCGTTTCTTCGCCCGTATTCGTGATCTGCAAAAAAGAGAACAGCGGTCTGCGCGCAAAATAATCGGCGTAAGATACCACCTTCGCCGTTTCACCGTCAATCGACAGGATTTCTTCGAGTTTTTTCGTCTTTACTGCCATACGTTACTCCACAGTATTCTATTTCCTTTTATTATACACCGATTCCCCCAAAAAAGCAACCTTTGCAACCCACTTTTCCCACGCATACGCGAAATTTTAATTAAATAATTTAATTAAAAAGCAAAAGCCTTCGGCAAAAGGTTGCTTTGAAAAATGACAAGCCTGCTCCCACGACTTATTCACTACGCTTTACATTCTTAGGGCGATCTGCATTCTATTTTGCTTTCTTAGGGCGATTTACATTCTGCTTTGCTTTCTTAGGGCGATACGTACCCCCGCTTTGCTTTCTCTCTCACTATCTTCTATAGAAATACTTGAACATTTGAACAATTGTTCAAGTATTCAAGTATTTGGAGTGTGCAAAATCCATGAGAGATATCGCAAGCGTACGCAAGACTAC
>JAZQLT010000162.1:0-33187 GCA_045542815.1 Candidatus Scatosoma sp.
ATGAGGGGGGCAGGTATGCGTTGAACCATTTTATCAGGGCTTTGGAATCGTTTGCGCACAGGGGCATGACAAGATGCCGTACGATACACCCCGAAAGCATTTTGCCGTCTTCCGTCATGACAAGCGGTTTGGCGTTTGCCATAAAGCCAATCGCTTCGCTTGCGATATCGAAGTAGTCTTCCTTGCCCAAGTAGCGTTTGGAAAGGGCAGGGGAATAAAATTTCATATCGGGCAGATAAATATCTACGAACGGGTCGATAAGCTTTAACGCGTCCACCTTTTCATAACTGCCCGTGTTATATACTACGGGGATTTTCGGGCGGTAAATTTCAAACGCGGGCACCAGGTATGGAATCAAGTGCGACGGCGTAACCAAAGAGATGTTCTCCGCGCCCATGTCTTCCAGCTCCTTAAAGATATCCGAAAGCTCGCGCGGGGTGATCTCCTTACCGCGCTTTGCGCGGGAGACTTCGTAGTTTTGGCAAAAAACACAGCGCAGGTTGCAGCCCGAAAAGAAGATCGTGCCGCTGCCTTTTTTAAAAGAAATGCAAGGCTCTTCAAAGGGGTGTAAGTAGTACTTTGCAATCCGCAGGGAAGAAGCGCCGCATGCGCCCACGCCCGTAAGGCGGTTTGCGCCGCATTCGACGGGACAGAGTGTGCAATTTTCCAAAACCGACTTTTTCATAATATTCATTATAACACGGATAAAAAATTTTTGCAAGCGTGTAATAACTTGACAAAGGACAAAAAAAGGGATATAATATAATTCCCGAATAGAAAAGTGCGCGAAGTTTCGCGGCTTTTTTTGCGTGGGAACTTCACCGAAAATCTCAAATTCGGCGATGAACTATGTTAAAAAGAGGATTTTTTACATGAAAAAGTTTTTTACCAGCGAAAGCGTTACGGAAGGGCATCCCGACAAGGTGTGCGACAACATCTCGGACGGGCTCTTGGACGCGATTTTGGCAATCGATCCGCAGGCGCGGACGGCAATTGAGTGTGCGGCGGCGTTTGATACCCTGCTTATCATGGGCGAAGTAACGACGACGGCAGAGATCGACTACGAGAAAAAGGCTCGCGAGATCATCAAAGAAATCGGCTACGATTTCGGTACGTTCTCTTGCGATACTTGCAAGATCATTACGGCGATTCATACGCAGTCGCCCGATATCGCCATGGGCGTGAACGCGTCCTTGGAGAAAAAGACGGACGGCGGCGACGAAGCCGATCAGCTCGGCGCGGGCGATCAGGGTATGATGTTCGGTTACGCTTGCCGTGAAACCAAAGAGCTTATGCCCTTGACCCTGTCTTTATCCCACCGCTTGGCAAAGCGCTTGACGGACGTGAGAAAAAGCGGGCTTTTGCCCTATCTTCGCCCCGACGGTAAGACGCAGGTAACGGTGGAATACGAAGACGGCGTGGCAAAAAGAGTGGATACCGTGGTCGTTTCCACGCAACATAATGCGGAAGTTTCGCAAGAACAGATCCGCGCGGACATGAAAAAGCTCGTGATCGACGAGATCATTCCCGCAAGCCTTATGGACGAAAACACGAAGATCTTTATCAATCCCACGGGCAGATTTGAAATCGGCGGGCCTGAAGGGGATAGCGGTCTTACGGGCAGAAAGATTATCGTAGATACTTACGGCGGGAGATGTGCGCACGGCGGCGGCGCGTTCTCGGGCAAAGACCCCACGAAGGTGGATAGAAGCGCGGCGTACTACTGCCGTTATATCGCGAAGAATTTGGTTGCGGCAGGGCTTGCTGACGAAGTGGAAATTCAGGTGGCGTACGCAATCGGCGTTGCGAACCCCGTTTCCGTGTTCGTGGATTCTCACGGCACGGGCAAGCTCAACGACGAAGAGCTTGCAGAAGTGGTGAAAAAGGAATTTGACCTTCGTCCTTATGCAATCATTCGGGATTTGGACCTTCGCAAGCCCGTATTCAAGAAAACGGCGGCGTACGGACACTTTGGCTACAAAGGGTTCTCTTGGGAGCAAACGGACAGAGCGGAAGCTTTGAAAAAATATCTGTAAACCTTAAAACAAGGCGGGCAGGTATGAGATGAAACAAAAACGGAGCGTGAAAACACGCTCCGTTTATATTTAGTGTTTTTACCGTAGTTTATAACAGCACGATGCCGTTTTCCTTGCAAACGCGCTTGGTTTCTTCGTCCCAAAGGGAAACCTGCACTTCGCCGATGTGCGCCTTGCCAAGAAGCAACATGGAAAGTCTCGATTGACCGATACCCCCGCCCATGGTAAGGGGAAGCTCGCCCGCTAAAAGCGCCTTGTGGAAGGGGAGCGCTCTGCGCTCGTCCGCGTTTGCTTTTTTGAGCTGTTCGTCCAGCGATTTTTCATCTACACGAATACCCATGGACGAGATTTCGAACGCACAGCCCAAGATATCGTTCCAGAATAAAATATCGCCGTTGAGCGACCAGTCGTCGTAGTCGGGCGCACGGGAATCGTGCGGTTGCCCCGATTTGAGCTTGTCGCCGATCTGCATAATGAACGCCGTTTTGTGTTCCTTCAAATAAGCGTTTTCGCGCTCCTTGGAAGTCATGTCGGGGTAGAGATCTTCCAGCTCCTGCGCGGTGATAAAGCTCACCGTTCTGCAAAGCTCGGTATCCAACTGCGGATAACGGCACTTCAAGAAATCCAGCGTATCACAGATAGCGCCCACGATCCCTTGTACGACTTTTTTCAGATAATCCGCGTTGCGGGTGTCGGGGGTGATGATTTTTTCCCAGTCCCACTGATCGGTATAAACGGAGTGCAAATTGTCCATTTCTTCGTCGCGGCGAATGGCGTTCATGTCCGTGTATAAACCTTCGCCCGCGGAGAAACCGTACGCGGCGAGCGCCATGCGCTTCCACTTCGCCAGCGAGTGGACGACTACCGCGTCTTTGCCCGTTTCTTTAAGGTCGAATTTCACGGGGCGTTCGACGCCGCTCAAATCGTCGTTCAAACCCGTTGTGGGATCGACGAACAGGGGGGCAGATACGCGTTTAAGGTTGAGCGCAAGGCATAAACGCTCTTCAAAAGTGCGTTTTAAAAGCCCGATTGCCGTCTGCGTGTCGTACATTCCGAGCACCGTTTTATAGCCTTTCGGCAGGATCACTTTACTCATACTCGTTACCTTCAAAAAAATCTTTTGGTACAGTATAACACATTTTCATAAAGCTTGTCAACGATATTTTCTCGCTGCAACACGCAAAGAAAGGGGTGTTTTTGGGAAAAAGACAAAAAAAATTTAAAAAAAGGCTTGCAAATCGCAAAAGGCAGTGCTATAATATATAATGTAAAGTGCTTAAAGGCGCGAATTTCAAAAAAACGCGAACCCCGCGGGGTTGTTTGCTGTTCCACAGCAAACAAACATTCCTATCTGCTGCGGCGCAGAGCGCCGAAGGAAGTGAAGCGTAGGGGCAAGGGTTTTTCGGAAAGGAACGCTGAAGAAGCGAAGAAAAGGAATAAAAAATGGAGGTAGTATCATGAAACAATGGCTGAAAAGAGCTTTTGCAACGGTATGCAGCAGTATCATGGCGTGTACGGCGTTGACGGGCTTGGTGGCGTGTAAGCCTGACGATGATTCCTCGTCATCTTCCTCGCCTACAGCTTGTACGCACCAGTGGGACGGCGGCGTAGAGCAAGTTGCTCCGACGTGTGAATCGGACGGCAGCGCACTCTTTACCTGTACGGTTTGCGGTGAGACGGAAACGAGAGTGCTCGAAGGCGGGCATATTTACGAGGAAACGGTAGTTCCCGTAAGCTGTGTCCGTAACGGCTCCACGACGCGTACTTGCGAACGCTGCGGCGATTCCGAGAAGAAGATCACGGCGGCGGCGTTGGGCCACAAGCTGGAGGGTGCAGTTTGGACGAAGGGTGAAGACGTACGCGTGAGCGACTGTATCTATCAGCACGTAGAAACGGCAACCTGTAGCGAATGTCAGGAAACCGTAACGCATACGGAAGATTTCTCGAAACATAGTTGGGTAGTTTCCATTTCCGAATATGCAACCTGTTCGCAGGCGGGCGAAAAGCTGTACGAATGCGAAGACTGCGACGAAACCATGACGGTAGAATACAACGACGTAAACGCACACGCTTGGGTAGAACAATCGATCGTGGACAACGTTATCACCTACGTATGCTCGCACAACAGTGCGCACACCAAGACGGTGTTCTCTGCAAAGACGGAAGTTGCGGCGACCGTACCTGCGGCTGCATTGCAGGAAGCGGGCGAAGTAGAGCTTCAGAACGCAGCGATTAAAATGGACGAAGACGTTTTGAGCCAGCTTGACGGCAAAGACGTAAACATTTCGGTTGCAGCCGTAGATAATACGGGCGATCTGGGCTTGAGCCCCGAAGATCTCGAAAAACTCGGCAATAACCCCGTATATAACTTCGAGATGACGGCAGGCGAAGACGCGGTAACGAGCTTCGACGGCTCGTTGACGGTTACCGTGCCTTACAATTTGGGCGACGGCGAAGATCCTGATAATATCGCAATCTGGTACATAGACGACGACGGTAACACCACGACGATTCAGGCGACCTATTCGTATAATGCAAGCGAAAATCAGGGCTATGCAACCTTCACGACCAACCACTTCTCGTACTATACGGTTGTTCGCTTGTCCCCCGAAGAACGCTGCGGCATTTACGGCCACGACAATGAAGTAAAGGTTATTCCCGCAAGCTGTAACGTACAAGGCTACACCTTGACGGAATGTAAGGTTTGTCATGAGCTGACCCGTGATAACTTCACGGCGGCGCTTACGCATAACCATGAGACGACCGTAACGGCGGCTACCTGTACGGAAAAGGGTTACACCACGTATGCTTGCGCACAGTGCGGCGATAAGTACATCACCGATTACACGCCGATGATCACGCATACTTACGAAGAAAAGGTAACGGCGGCTACCTGTATTGCAGGCGGTTATACGCTTTATACCTGTACGGTATGTCATCAGTCTTACGTTGGCAACGAAACGGCGGCAACGGCGCACAACTTCGTGGACGGCGCTTGTAGCGCGTGCGGACGTAAAGACCCCAACGCTACGGTGGCAAACTTCTATCTCAACATGATCGAAAGCCTTGCTACGGCGAACACCTATTATCTTGAAGTCGAAGATCTCCACGTTGTTACGAAAGAAGACAAATATGGAAGCGACGTGTATGTCCATTCGCTCCGCGCAGTGGTAGGCTTTGACGAAAAGGGTCTCGTCGGTAAGGGCGAAGTGAAAATGTCCCAGGTGGATAAGAGAAACAACGAAGTTGTGGACGATATCGATGGCACGGCTACGGTTGTATTCCGCGACGGCAAAATGTACTTGGTGGAAGAAACGAGCGGCACGTACTCCGATGAAATGATCGGCGTTATGGATCAGTCCATGATGTTTGGCGGCGAACAGGGCGCGGCGATGATGGGTCAGATGAGCGCTATGCTCGAAGCAAACGCTGAATACATTGAGACGCTTCTTTCCGGTATCACGGCAGTAGAAAACAGCCCCTTGGATAAGGTATTCAAGACGGTTATCGAATACGTATTCACCAGACAGGATACGCAGGACGGCTATAAGTTCACGCTGAACAAAGACCGCGCGAAGGATATGTACGTTGCATTGCAGAACAGCACGGCGGCAGAAACCTTCGACCTTATCTTCGGCGAAGGCGCGTTTGAAGCGGTAGTAACCTACTTGAAGTCTTCGCTTACCAAGACGGTAGCTGAGTTTGAAGCAGACGCAACCACCGAGCTTGCGAAGTGGGGCGTTCAGAAAGACGTGCTCTACGCGCTCGTAGAAAATATGTCCGGCGGAGAAATGAACATCGGTGAGATGCTTACCGAAGTCGGCGAAATGCAGGTCTATGCGTTCATCAACGCGATGACCGAAATGGAAATGGCAGCTACGGATTACGAAGGCATGATCGACGAATACGCAGGTATGTTCGATCAGGTAAGCGTATTCGAAATGGTAGCCGGCATGATGGATAGCATGGGCGGCAACGTTAGCGGCGGCGGCAGCAGCGACGGACAGATGAAGCCTATGGCGGTAACTTCGGCAGGTTCCGATTCCGCATCCGCTTCCGATATGATCGACGAACTGCTGGAAAAACTCAGCGGTTTGACCGTTACGTTCGATACGGATAAGGCGGGTACGTTGCTTTCCGTGAACGCAAATATCAACGACCTTGCTATGGAAACGGGAGAAGAAAGCAGCTTCTCCATGGACGGTAAGATCAGCTTTATCCCTAACGGCAGCTATGCGGCAGAATACGAAAATATCATCAAAGAAGCGCAGCAGTTTGAAGCGGCGTTCGATCTCACGAACCCCATCGAAACGGAGCTTTACACCCTTTTCGAAATGGGCGGTGAAATGTATCTTTGGAGCAACGGACACTACGAAGCAAACGCAAACAATCTCTACATTTACCTGTATCCCACGCAGTTCGGCGCATCCGAAACGCTTGGCGAAGAAGAATATAACGGCGAAACCTGCACTAAGAAGAAGGTACTTGTAAACAGCCTTTATAAAGTGGAAAGCCAGATGATCATGATGGAGAAAGACTGTCATGGTTGGTGGCGTGCCGTAGATTTCGACGCTAACAGAACGCCTACCACCTACGTTTATACGTGGACGAACGCGGCGGGCGATATCGTCGGCATGGAATGGGTAGAAGATCAAAGCTGGCAGAACCACGGCGGCAATGCGGAAATTTACTATAACCCCGTAACCAAAGAGTATGCTTCGGAAACGCAGCACTCCTACAGCTTGGTAGCGACTGTTCAACCCAACGGCTGCGAATACGGCAGATATATTTACGAATGCTCCGTTTGCGGCGAAGAATACTATAAAGAATTCGGCGAAGGGCACAAGGTTGCATCGAAAGCAGAACTTGTAGCAGGCGCAACGAACTGCGAACAGGGCGTTACGGTTACCGAATACTGCACCAAGTGCAACAAAACGCTTGAAGTGCGTACAATCTATCAGCATGCCATTTACGAAAAGGAAACCCTTGTCGGCACCAGCGCGGAATGCGGCGATATCTATTTCGTAATGCATACCTGTCCTTGCGGTCAAGAGATGTGGGAAGGCGAATGGAGAACGGATTGCAAATTCGACCACGTAGAAACCGTATGGTGCAGAGACGGCGATCTTTGCTCTACGGCATGCAACACTACGCCCGGGCACGAACATTATATCGATACGTGGAGATGTGCGATCAATGCTTGCGCGTTCACCTATACAAGAGAATTTAAGCTTACGTACGTACGCGAAAACGGTGTATGCTATGCGGTAAGAGAATATCTCTACACCTTCGACGGCGGCAAGACGTATGCCTATACGGACAAACAAGAAGAGCACAACACGGAATACGCTTGGACGACGGACCCTACCACGGGTGTGCAGACAGAGGTGCATACCTGCCGTCTTTGCAATCAAGTTGTCAGAATTTACAAATGGGATCGCTACGACAGAAATATCTATGAAGAACGTCCTTTGGAAGATTACAAGTGGGAAAAAGTATATACGGGTTGCGATTACGTGGAAACGTATTATCGAAACGGTGAAGCTGTGGATTCGTATTCCGGTACGCAACACGATTGGGAAGGTAAGGGCAACTATCGCGATAACTGCACCCAGTATTTCTTGGAAGGTCAGCAGTGTGAAGTATGTGGCGAGGTAAACGGGCAATGGTATGCTCCCGACAGTTGGTATTGGGACGATCACGGCCATAACTGGAACTATGACGAAAGCACGCAGCTCTATACCTGTGACGATTGCGGTACGCAAAGTGAGACGGGCGCAGACGGCTTGATCTCCTTGGAAGACATGGCGTCGGATAGCGAACTGAAGGTTGGTTACTTCAACTATAAAGAATTCGACATGGATTCGGAAGTAACGATTGAAATCGTCATGGACTATCAGGCAGACGGCAGCGGCGTGAAGCTGACGGGTGATCTGTTCACGAAGGAAATTACCAGCCCCGCAGACGGTTACACACCCGAAGGCTATTATCAAGAATACCGTGAAGCGGGTATCGTTACGGTCAACCTTGACGCAGTGAGAGCAGCGCTTGAAGCGCAGAGCTTGGAAGCGGAAACGATCTCGGTCGTATTCTTGGTATTTGACGAAAGCCAGATGGGTGGAGACGGTTCGTACCTTGCGCACGCAGTAACCTTCGATTGGTCGGTTTACGCAGCGTAAGCAAAACTTTATAAGTTTTAAAAACGGAGAGCGCGGAGAAATCCGCGCTCTTTCTTTTTATAAAAACCGTCTAAGAGAAAGAAAAAGCGGGTATAAGTAAAAGAAAAGCGTTTTGCGGTATTTTTTTGAGAAAACAGGCTTGAAAACGCTTTGATTTTTAGTAAAAATATTGTACAATATAAAGTGATAAACTGTAAGATAGGGTATAATGCCTTGTTGTGGCTTTTTTGGCGAAAGTGCGCGGACAGTAAAATCAGTAAAATAAATCTATCGGAGTTTTTAAGATGGGATTGATCAAATATATCATGGGCGGAGACAAAAGAAAAAGCCTGAGAAGCTTGAACAAAATGGCAGATCAGGTGGAAGCGTTAGAGCCGAAGTATCAGGCGATGGACGACGACACGCTCAAAAGCCAAACGCAGGTACTTAAAGACCGCCTTGCGGCAGGGGAAACGCTGGACGATATTCTCTTCGACGCGTTCGCGGCGCTTCGCGAAGCGGCGAAGCGCGTACTCGGCATGCGCCACTTCCGCGTGCAGATTATCGGCGGTATCTGCTTGCACCAAGGCCGTATCGCAGAAATGCGTACGGGTGAAGGTAAAACGCTCGTTTCTACGCTGCCTGCGTACTTGAACGCACTCACGGGCAAGAGCGTGCACATCGTTACCGTCAACGATTACCTTGCAAAGCGCGACGCGGAATGGATGGGAAAAGTCCATAAATTCATGGGGCTTACCGTCGGCGTAGTCGTGCCCGGCATGGAAGACGACGAAAAACGCGAAGCGTATAAGTGCGATATCGTTTACGGTACGAACAACGAGTTCGGGTTCGACTATCTTCGCGACAATCTGAAAACCGACCTTTCCAGAATGGTACAGCGCGATCTCACCTTTGCAATCGTGGACGAAGTAGACTCCATTTTAATCGACGAAGCGAGAACCCCCCTTATCATCTCCGGGCAAGGGGAAAAATCTTCCGAGCTGTACGGGCAGGTAGATAAGCTCGTCCGCACCTTTACGGGCGGGTTTGACGATGAGCTCAAAGACGAAGAAAACGCGGCGATAGAAGCACTCCGCGCCGAGAAAAAGAGCAAGAAAAAGGGCAAAAAGAAGGTCGTCCTCGATGAAGCGGACGAAGAAGAAGAGTTCGTGGACTACACGAAGATGACCTTGGAAGAGCAGGCGAACTACGAAGCGGAGCTTGCGGAAAAGCGGGCGGCGGCTTTGGAAGCGGCACCCGAAGGCAAGAAATCCTTGGCGGCGCAAAAGGACTGGGATTATATCATCAACCGCAAGGATAAGACGGTGGAGCTTACGGACAGCGGTGCAAGAAAAGCGGAAAGATTTTTCCGTATCGACAATATCGCGGAAATCGAGCACGCCGATCTCAACCACCACATTCAGCAGGCGCTCAAAGCGCATAAGCTGTTCAAGCTGGACGAAGATTATATCGTAAACGACGGAGAAGTAATCATCGTGGACGAATTCACGGGTCGTCTTATGATCGGCAGAAGATACTCCGACGGTTTGCACCAAGCAATCGAAGCGAAAGAAGGGGTGGAGGTTCGCAGCGAGAACAAGACGTACGCAACCATCACCTTCCAAAACTATTTCCGTCTGTATTCCAAGCTTTCGGGCATGACGGGTACGGCAAAGACGGAAGAAGCGGAATTTAGAACGATTTACTCCTTGGACGTTGTGGAAATCCCCACCAACCGTCCCGTAAAGCGTGTTGATTTGCCCGATATGGTATATTCGACGGTGGACGGCAAGAAGCGTGCGATCGTAAATGAAATCATGCAACGCCACGAAAGCGGTCAGCCGATTTTGGTCGGTACTTCGTCCGTAGATAAGTCGGAAGAAATTTCCCGTCTTTTGAAGAGAAATGGGGTCAAGCATAACATTTTGAATGCAAAGAACCACGAACGCGAAGCGGAAATCGTGGCGCAGGCAGGGCGCTTGGGCGCGGTTACGATCTCCACCAACATGGCGGGGCGCGGTACGGATATTCTGCTTGGCGGTAACCCCGAATACCTTGCGAAAAAGCGTCTGCGTGAAGAAGGCGCGGCAAGAGAAGACATCGAGCTTGCAATGAGCACCTATATCACGGAAGTGAGCGATGATATCCTTGCTCTTCGCGAAAGATATAAGAAAGTTTACGAATATTACAAGAAAGAAACGGACGCGGAAAAGGAAAAGGTAATGGAAGCGGGCGGACTTTGTATCATCGGTACGGAACGCCACGAATCCCGCCGTATCGACAACCAGCTGCGCGGTCGTGCAGGCCGTCAGGGGGATATCGGTATGTCCGTATTCTTCCTGTCCTTGGAAGACGATCTCGTGCTTCGTTTCGGCGGCGAAAGAATGAAGGCGCTGTATTCCTTCTTCAAGATTGACGAAGATACTTGTTTGCAATCGAAGATGCTTTCTCGCGGTATTGAAAACGCGCAGAGAAACATTGAAGGCAGAAACTTCGGTATCCGTAAAAACGTCCTGCAATACGACGACGTCATGAACAAACAGCGTATGGTCATGTACGAGGAACGTATGAACGTGCTCCGCGGTGCGGACGTGCACGAGCAGGTGCTTAAATATATCCCCGATTACGTAGCGGAAACGCTGTCGGCGGCGGTGAACGTGGAAGACATGCCCGAGCTTTGGAACGAAGAAGAACTCAATGCCGCGTTGGAAGCAAAGGTTCTGCCCGAAGGGACGAATTACGTTACCCGCGAACGCTTGATGAAGTGGGATTACGAGCTCGCGCTCAAAAAGATTTGCAAAAAGGTCGTTAAAGAATACGAGAAGAGAATTGAAGAGCTGAAAGAGCTCGGTGTGGATTTCAGCGCGATCGAACGCCGCGTGCTCCTTATGGCGGTAGATAGAAACTGGATTGACCACATCGACGCGATGGATCAGCTCAGAAAGGGTATTTCCCTGCGTGCTTACGGGCAGGTAGATCCCATTATCTCCTATAAGAAGGAAGGCTTTGACATGTTCGACGAGATGGTGGCGCGCATTCAACGCATCACAATCAGCACGCTGTTGAAGGTCAAAGTGGAAGCGCGTCCCGCGCCTATACAAAGAGTAGCGCCTCCTGCCGCGCCTGCGTCGAACGCAGCTCCTGCGCCCGCGCAAGCGGACAGAGCTTCGCGTCCCTTCCGCCGTCAAATGCCCGCGCCTTTGTCCGATATGTCTTCGTTCAAGGCGGCGCAAGCGGCAAGAGAAAACAACGCTGATAAGAAATAAGGATAACTATGTTTAAAGCAGACGATTACAGATTAAAAATACAGGGCATGCGCGGTATCTTACAGGAAGCGGAATACGCACTGGATATCGAGCATCTTCGTCCCCGTCTTGCGGAGCTGGAAAAGGAACAGGAAAACCCCGACGTTTGGCAGGATTTGGAAAGATCCACCAAGATTGGGCGGGAAATTTCCGCAATCCGCAACAAGATCAACGCCTACGAACAGGGTGCAACGGCTTTGTCAGACGCCGAAGACGTCATCGATCTCATTGAAGAAACGGAAGACGAGAGCTTGATTGCCGAGCTGGACGAAATGCTCTCCGCGGCGGAAAAGGATATTGAAGACATGCGTATTCGCGCAATCTTAAAGGGCCCGTACGACAACCATAACGCCATGCTCGCGCTCCATGCGGGCGCGGGCGGTACGGAAGCTTGCGACTGGTGTCAAATGCTTTATCGTATGTATTGCCGTTACTGTGAAAAAATGGGCTTTAAGGTCTATGAGCTCGACCGCGAAGCGGGAGACGGCGCAGGCTTTAAGAGCGTGGATTTCCGCGTAGAAGGCGAAAACGCATACGGGTATTTAAAAGCGGAGATGGGGGTGCATAGACTCGTGCGAATTTCTCCTTTTGACGCGAATAAGCGCCGTCAGACTTCTTTCTGCTCGTTGGAAGTTATGCCCGAAGTAGAAGAAGACGACGAAGTGGAGATCAACGACGACGATATCCGTATCGATATCTACCATTCGGGTGGGGCAGGCGGTCAGAACGTCAACAAGGTCGCTTCCGCCGTTCGTATCACCCATTTCCCGACGGGGATTGTGGTACAGTGCCAGAACGAGCGTTCGCAGCTTCAAAACAAAGCGATGTGCTTTAATATGCTTCGCTCCAAGCTCTTGGAAAAGAAGATCGAGCAGCGCCAAGCGGAAGCAGCGGCGATGAAAGGGGACGTGAAGAAGATAGAATGGGGCGCGCAGATCCGCTCCTACGTATTCTGCCCTTACACGCTTGCCAAAGACCACCGCACGGGCTTTGAAAAAGGGGATATCCAAGCGGTCATGGACGGGGATATCCACGGCTTTGTCATCGATTATTTGAAGAAATCTTAATCTATTGCGGCGGCTATTGCCGTCGCTTTTTCAAAATGGGAATAAGTGAGAACGTGTATGTACAATCCTTTTGAAAAACTGGATATTCACAAACCCGAGCCGATTATTTTAGGGATTGAGTCTTCCTGCGACGAGACGGCGGCGGCGGTCATTCGCGGCAGAAAAATTCTCTCCGATGAGATTGCTTCGTCCGCTACCTTGCAGGCGGAATACGGCGGGGTTGTGCCTGAGCTTGCTTCTCGCGCACATACCGACGAGATTGCGCGGGTGGTGGAACGCGCCGTTAAAAACGCGGGGATAACCTATCAGGATATCGACGCCGTAGCGGTTACCTACGGCGCGGGGCTTTTGGGGGCGCTGCTCGTAGGGGTGTCCTTTGCCAAAGCCTTTGCTTATGCGCTCAATAAACCGCTGATTGCCGTCAATCATATCCGCGGACATCTTGCCGCGGCGTACTTAGACGAGCCTGCACTCCAACCTCCATTCGTTACCTTGCTTGCAAGCGGCGGGCATACCGCGGTGCTGTACGCAAAGTCGGAAAGCGAGTTTGAAATTCTCGGCGCGACGCTCGACGACGCGGCGGGCGAAGCGTTTGACAAGGTGGCGCGCGTGCTGGGGCTTCCCTATCCCGGTGGGCCGCATATCCAGCGCTGCGCAGAAGACGGAAAACCTACCGTGCCCATGCCGAAAATGCTTAAAGGCGGCGGGGGATATAATTTCTCGTATAGCGGGTTGAAGACGGCGGTCATCAATTATTGCCATACCAAAGAGCAGAAAAAGGAAAGCTATTCCAAAGCGGACGTCGCGTGCTCGTTCCAATGCGCGGCGGTGGACGTGCTCGTGGAAAAGACGGTGTCGGCGGCACTTGAAAAGGGTGTTTCCACCGTTACGGCGGGCGGCGGGGTGGCTGCGAACGGATATCTTCGCGAAAGCCTTGCCAAGGCTTGCAAGCGGCACGGCTTACAGTTGGTTTTGCCGCCAAAGCGGTACTGCACGGATAATGCGGCGATGATCGCGTCCGAGGGCTTGGTGCAATTCCGTTTGGGGAATTTTGCCGGCATGGATTTGACAGCGAAAGCGTCCATTCCGCTTGCGGCGACCTTGGAAACGGTGCAAAGCCGTGCGCAAAAGGAGAAATAATGGAACATTTTATTGAATTTTTCCTGCACGCCGTAAAGGATACGCTTCCGCTGTTGCCCTGGATATTGCTTATTTATCTTTTGATAGAGCTTTTGGAAAGCAAAGCGGATCTTCGCAAAATCAACCGCTTTGACGGAAAGCTGGGACCCTTGATCGGTTCGGCGACGGGCTTGATTCCGCAGTGCGGATTTTCCATTATGGCGGCAAAGCTGTACGAACAGCGGTATATCACCGTGGGTACGCTGCTTGCAATCTTTATGGCAACCAGCGACGAAGCGTTTATTATCATGCTTTCCTCAGGGGAAGGCGCGGTGTGGCTTCTGCCCATGCTCGCGGTGAAGATTTTTGTCGGCGTAGCGGTAGGGTACGCGGCGGATCTTATTTTGAAATGGATAGGACGGGGGCAGGTATGCGTTGAGATACCTTCTGCATACGAAAACGAGCCTAAGACCACGCACGAAATCTTTATACGGCAATATCTTAGCGATAAGGACGTGGACGTTAAATGCGCGTGCGGGCGTTCGCACGACGGGGACTCCGTTTGGAAAAAATATATTCTGTATCCCATATGGCATACCTTGAAGGTGGCGGCGTTTATCTTTTTGGTCAACTTTGCCTTAACGGCGATTATCCATTCGGTTGGAGAAGACGCGTTTGCCGCGTTTATGCACAGAAATCGCTTTTTACAGCCCTTTATCGCCTGCGCCGTTGGTTTGATTCCAAATTGCGCTTCGAGCGTAGTGCTCACAGAGACCTTTTTAAGCGGCGGAATCACGTTTGGTTCCTGTGCGGCGGGGCTTTGCGCAAACGCGGGTATGGGGTTTGTCGTTCTGCTTAAAAACGTGCGTAAATGGAAACGGAATTTATCCTTAATTGCCGTTTGCTATGCGGTTTCCGTTGCCGTGGGGTTAGTGCTGAATATCTTTCCCTTGATTGCGTAAAAGCTGTTTAAAATACCGCGTGCGCGTGGTATATATAAAATAGGTATATCTATAAAATGGAGACGTTGTATGGAAGAAGTAAAATTTATCGGTTTACAAGAAAACGCGTTGAAATTCGCTCTTTCGGGAGATATCGATCTTAGCAACGCGGAAGCGTTCTATGCGGAAGTGGCAAAAGAATATGCCGCTGCGCCCGCTAAGATTTTGTTCGACTGCACGGAGCTGAATTTTATCGACAGCACGACGCTCGGTACGTTTGTTAAGCTTTTTAAGGAAGCGCAAAAGGACGGGCACGGGGTAAAGCTTGTGAATTTGCAACCCAAAATCAAGAAGCTGTTTTTGATTTGTTCGCTTGACCAAATCATGGAGATTTGCTAAGATGAATACGTTTTCCGTAAAACTGCCCCTGACGGGGGAATATTTAACAACGGTGCGCTTGACGACGGGCGGGCTGTGTGCTTTGGCGGGCTTTGACGTAGATCTTGCGGAAGATTTTAAAGTCTGCGTTACCGAAAGTCTTTTGATTTTAAAGAGAAACGGTTATGCGCGCGCTACGATCGATTTTACCGTAGGCGAAGCGCTCGGTTGTGCAATCTATGGGCAGGAACCTGTTTTAGCAAAGGAAAATAGCGCGGAAGATGAAATTTCGCGCGCGTTGCTCTCCGCTTTGCTCGGCGAAGTGGCGTTTGAAAGAAATGACAAGGGCGAATTGATTGCAATCCGCTTTGAAGGGTAAGACATGGAAGACGCGCTGTTTCGGCAGTACAAAGAGACGGGCGATATTCGTATTCGTAACGAAATTGCCGAGAAGTATCTCTACATAGCCGATATTCTCGCCAAGAAATTCGTGGGGCGGGGAGTGGAGTACGACGACTTGAAACAAGTCGCCGCGCTTGCGCTTTTGCGCGGAATTGACCGTTTTGATCCTGATCTTGGCATGCAGTTTACCACCTTTATCACGCCCACGATCACGGGCGAAATCAAAAATTATTTCCGAGACAAATCCCGCGTGATTAAGCTTCCCAGAAGGCTGAGTGAGATTGGCGCGGCGGTACGGAATTTTTCCGCGAAATATGAAGCGGAGCAGGGAAACAAGCCCAGCGTGCAAACGATTGCGGACGGATTAAAGCTCTCCGAAGAAGAAGTGGTACGGGCGCTGGAAGTGAGTGGTACGCTTTCTCTGGACGGGATCCCAAGCGACGGGGAAGACGACGGAAAATCGCTGTACGGCTTGCTTACCGACGGCGAAGATAAGTATGAAGATTTTGAGACAAAGGAAACCTTGCGTGCGGCGATGCAGGAATTTTCGGATACCGAAAAGGCATTGATTAAATACCGTTATGTGGACGAGCTTTCTCAAAGCGAGACGGCAAAACGGCTCGGGGTGTCGCAGATGTTCGTGTCGCGTATGGAGCGTAGGCTGTTATCCAAGCTCAAACAAAATCTGGAAGGGTAGCCGCTCAAGACCGAATGGAACCAGGTTTTGCACGGCTGATTTTGTCTAATACTGCGTTGAGCTTCTTGACAATACGCGGGTATTGCCTACAAAGCTCGCCTTGTCTAATCCAAAATCCGCACGTGAAAAACTGCTCGCATCTCAAAGCAAGGATTTTTCGATAGATTTTGGGAAAGGCGGGCGCAGTTGTATCGACATACTACAAGAACGCATTTACCGGAAGATACGGAAAAGACTGCTTTGAGACTGGTTCCATTCGGTCTTGAGCGGCTAAGGGAGCAGAACATGTTTTTTAAAGTAAAAGATTACGCCGCTTTACAAAGTGCCTTGGACGAGTTGAGTCAGTTCCTTGCAAAGCGGGATATCTCCCAAGAACAGATATTCGACAGCAAGCTGGTGGCTTGCGAATTGCTGGGCAACGCGCTGAAATACGCGCAGGGCGAGACGGCGCTTGAAGGGGCTATTAGGGACGGATTTATCGAGCTGAAAATTTTATCCGAAAGCTTTTTTGCTTTACCGAAGAAGATTGTTTGTGCCGATTTGTTTTCCGAGCACGGCAGGGGATTATTCCTTGTCAATCAAATCTGTGAAGAGCAGATTGCGGCGGAAGAAGACGGCATACGCGTACGCATTAGAATAGAAAAATAACAGGACAGACGTAGCGTGATACTCCAAGCAGAGTATCACGCTACAACTATGATTGCCCCTGTGGGCAAGTTATGCGTTATGATATGCTCCGCATAGTTATGGTTGGCTTTGCCAAGTTACAGGCTGGTAGGGCATTCATATTATAACATTTGCGTAGCAGATTCATAACGGCAAGCGTTAGCGAGCCTTATAACGCTAAACTAAAAACCAACAGAAAAAGAGAGAATATTTCGGATAGGAACCGATTTATTCTCTCTTTCTGTGTATAGACGATTTAAACCGAGGGGAAGCAGGTTTATGGCTGATTTTGTTTCATACTGCGAAAATTCTCGGTAAACCGTCCGTCTGCTTTGTTAGTACATATTTATAGAAAAACAAAAAACAGCCGACGCAAAGGTCGGCTGTTTGTCATTCAAAAGATTCGAGCGATTAAAGTTTAACCGAGAACTGATACATCTTACCAAGCAAACGGCTGGGGATGCGATCTCTGTACTGACCAAGGTAGATGAAGATCTTACGGAAGAATTCCTTATTGTCGCCGCCTACTTCGTAGTTGGGGATTTCGGGCATTTCGCCTTTAAACTTCAAGATGAAGATTTCGGTGAAGAGATTTCTTTCTTCCGTATCCAAGGTTGCGATGAACGGGTCAAAACTCTTGCAGTTGTAGAAATCGTAGCCAGCGGTGTTGACGTGGGGTTCGTGGGGAAGGAAGGAAGGATTTACTTCTTCTGCCAACAGAACGCCTGCAACGGGACCGCCTTCGTATGCGTATGCTTCTGCATATTCTTCTACGTGGAAGCCTCTGGTAGCTTCTTCCTGCGTTTCTTCGATAACTGCTTCGATTTCTTTCTTGTGCGCTTTCTTAATCTGGATGATTACGAGAATGATCTGGATAAGAGCGATTGCCGCCGCGCAGATTGCGAAGATGATCTTAGCCGTATCCACTTTGTTTGCAACGTAGCAAGCAACGAGCGCAGCCAAGAGCGCGAGTATGTAGCGAACGAGATCGAACGCGCCATCCATTTTCTTGGACATACGTGCGCAAGAGATTACAGCGTTAAGAGCAAGGAGTGCGATTACAACGACAGCCAAGGTCTTGCAAAGCTTGTCGCTGCCCTCAGCTACGAGCAACGTAGTTGCAACGAGGGGAAGTACTGCAAGCACAGCACAAGCTGCGGTGAGTACGAACTGGAACAAACGGAGCCAAGCTGCTTTGCCGTTCTTTACAAGGGAAAGGATGAAGGTGAGAACAACCGCAACGCCTACGATAGCAATGCTGAGAAGATCGAATGCGGGATCAGCCTCCAACGATTTAGCAGCAACGAAATACATGAAGGTGTAAGCCACTGCGCCGAGTACAAGGAAGAAGAGAGCCGTAGCAACGCGACGGGGTGCGCTCTTCTTCGAGAAGATAGCGAACAGGGAAACGATCGCCGCAACCACAAGACCGAGTGCAAAGAGATACATGCCAACAGCGGACAGCGTAGCAGCGGTGCCTTCTGCATAGAGTGCGGGAAGAACGCCGAATACTTTTGCGTCGGACTTGAAGGCTTCGAGAACTGCCTTAAGAAGGGACATTTCTTCCACTTTGCCGCCTGCGGTGAATACGTTGTAGGGGACTACTGCCACTGCCACAGCGCATACGACCAAAAGAACAAAGGCAAGAATACGATAGCCTACGTACTTTTTCTTCTTAGCGGGTTGTTCCTGAGTGGGTGCTGCACCGTTAGGCGCAACATTCTTTTGCTTTTTGCTCATAACAAATCTCCTGAAAATTATTTTGAATTTCTTTTCCCGAAAGCTTGGATTTTACGAAGAGAAGCCAAACTCCCGAAATTAAACTATTCATTTTACAGTATTATAACACTTTTAAAATAAGATGTCAATACTTAACGGTTAAGAATTTTGAAAAAATCCGTAAAATTTCACACTTTTTTTCGCCTTTTATTTATAAATAAAATTTTCTTTTGCCGATAGGGTGAAGGAAGTGTAAAATTTTGCAAAATCCCTTGAATTTTTTTTCTGTTTGCTGTATAATAAAAGGGAGACCATTTCAAGGAGACGGACTATGTCGGAGCTCGAAAAAATCGAGAAAGCAATACGAGAGAAATTAGGCCTGAGATTTTCCTTTTATGCGGAAAACTCCCGTCCGAAGGACGTGCCTGCTTGCGAAAAAGCGTTCGAAGGGGTAACGGACGACGGACAGTACACCTATTTCCGTTTCTTGCATAAAGGTACGGCGTATATCGGCGTGCTGGAAGGCGCGGGCGCGGAAGAAAATAAGTACGCTCTTTTATTGCCTGCCTATATCGAAAGCTTTGCCGAGCGGGAAACCGAGCTTTCCAAAACCGAACACTTAAAACGCATACTCTTGGGAGAAAGCTCTTCCATGGGCGTATATAAGTACGCCACCAAATACTCCGTTCGCGGTACGGCGTGTTTTGCAATCGCTTTGCATATCCCCAAGCATATGGATGAAGCGCTCGCCGTGCTGGAACAATACGGCGGGAACAGCCTGGATACCGCGCTTAAAATGAGCGAAGATACTTGCGTGCTCGTCAAATTCGTGGGCGACGGGGAAGAATATAATTCTTCCGTGGATTATGCGGAATTTTTGACGCAGTCCTTAAAAGAAGAGCTGGGGATCGACGCACTGGCAGGGGTCGGGCCTACGGTAAAAGACGTGAAGGACGCGGCGATATCCTATATCGGCGCGGAGAATGCGCTCCGCTATGCGGACGTGTTCGAGCTGCAAGGCAGCGTGCACTCCTATCGGGAATTTTTGCTCGTAAAAATGCTGGAAGATATCCCTGAAAGCAAGCTGGCGGAGTATTTTTCCGAGCTTTCCAACGAACAGTTTAAGGAAGTGTTCGACGACGAAGAAATGCTGAACACGGCGGAGAGCTTTTTACAAAGCAGCCTGAACGTGAGCGAAACGTCCCGAAACCTGTTCATGCACAGAAATACCCTTTTGTACCGTTTGGATAAAATCGAAAAGGCAACGGGTCTGAATATCCGCTCCTTCTCCGACGCGGTATCCTTCCGCGTTTTGACGATATTGCATAAGCTTTTGAAGAGATAACAAGGAGAAAGACGAAAGCTATGAAAAACAGACAAAATACACCGTTAAACTCGACCATGCCCCCCGCAAACACGAAAAAAACGCGTACGCTTTGGCGGGTGCTTGCCGTGATACTGGGTGCGGTGGTATTCTTTGCGGCGGGTGCGGCGACGGTGTGGTTTACACTCGATAGTGAGCTTCGCACGCTGATCAAAGTCAAATCCGCGATCGACGAACAGTATTATAAGGAAATCGACGACGATACGTTCTACGGCGCGATCTTTAAGGCGATCAACGAAGACGTACTCGACCCCTATTCCTGCTATATGACCGCGGACGAATACACGGCGTCGAGCGGGGAGCTGGCGGGTAACCGCAGCGGGCTTGGGCTCGTGTTCTTGACGAAAGACGCCGAAGGGAAAGACGTGATGAAGATCACGCGCGTATGCGGCAATTCTCCCGCGGAGGAAGCGGGGATTGAAGCGGGCAGCTATCTCGTCGGCTTTGGCAAAACGCAGGAAAATATGACGGCAAGCGAGCGTTTTCAAGACTTTTCCGATTTTTTAAGCGGGTTTGAAGCAGGGGAAGAATTCTTCCTGCGCATTCGTACGGGAGAGAACGAGCGCACGCTTAAACTTTCCAAGGAAGAATACGTGGAAAATTACGTTTTCTATCGCACGAACGAGAAGGCATACGGCTTTGTCGGGGGGGACGCCACCCACCTTGTCGAGCGCGGTCAGCCGCTTACCTGTTTGGACGGCGATACGGCGTATATTCGCTTGGTGCAGTTCGGCGGAGAAGCCGCAAACGCATTCAAGCAGGTGATGCTGCTCTTTAAAGAAGAAGGGAAAAGCAATCTCGTGCTCGATCTTCGCGGAAACGGGGGCGGATATTTGGATATCATGCAGGATATCGCGGGATATTTTTGTAAAACTACGGACGAGTCCAAGCCCGTCGTGGCGGTGGCGGACTACGGAGAAAGAAAAGAAGAGTTCCGCGCAAAGCGCAACGTCTTCGACGAGTATTTTTCCCAAAACAGCCGTATCTGCGTGCTTGCGGACAGCTCTTCGGCGTCCGCGTCCGAGTGCTTGCTTGGGAGTATGCTCGACTACGGTGCGATCGGATACGGGGATATCTGTCTTTCGGAACGCAGCGGCGTTGCCAAGACCTATGGAAAGGGTATCATGCAGACGACCTATTATCTGAGCGTGCAAATGGACGCGATCAAGCTTACGACGGCGGAAATCCGCTGGCCCGTCAGCAATACGAGTATTCACGGTAGAGGGATTTTGCCCCAAGACGGCACGAAAACGGTGGAAGAATGCGATACGGACGAAGAGGAGATTTGTCAAGCGATTGCGCAGCTTTTTAGGTAAAGAAATAGGGCATGTACGAGATGAAATATGGAAACGCGCACCTTTTGGGTGCGCGTTTCTTGGGTATTATGGAGGTTACGTACTTTTAGTAAGTACAGGAATAGTGTAACGCTCTTTTGCGTAAATTGCATTGTGAAAAAGTGAAAATTTGCTGAAAAATAAAGCAGCCCGCAGAATTTTCTGCGGGCTGCCTTTCACGTTTGGTTTATTTGGTTTTTTCGATGGAAGCGAGTGCTTTTTCCACAACGTTTTCTACGGTGAAACCGAAGTGGGGGAAGAGCACGCCTGCGGGCGCGGAAGCGCCGAAGGTGTCCATGCATACAAATTCACCGCATTCCCCTGCATATCTATACCAGCTATACGGGGAAGCCGCTTCTACGCATACACGTGCTTTTACGTTCTTAGGTAAAACGCTTTCCTTATATTCCTGCGTTTGCTTTTCAAATTCTTCGATGCAAGGCATGGAGACGACTCTCGCGTTTACACCCTGTTCTTTCAAAGCGTCTTTTGCCTTGACGCAAAGCTCGATTTCCGAACCCGTACCCATCAAGATGACGTCGGGCGTGCCTTCGCAATCCGCAAGCACGTACCCGCCCTTTTGCGCCGCCTTACCGTCGCTGCCTTCGTACTGGGGCAGGTTCTGGCGGGAAAGTACGAGCACGGTAGGCTCGTTGCCGCTCATAGCGGACACCCAAGCCGCCGCCGTTTCCTTGCCGTCTGCGGGGCGGAATACCTTGATACCGGGAATGGAACGGAGCATGATGAGCTGTTCCACGGGCTGGTGGGTAGGGCCGTCTTCGCCTACGCCGATAGAATCGTGCGTCATGATATAGGTAACGGGCAGCTTCATGAGTGCCGAAAGACGCATTGCGGGCTTGCAGTAGTCGGAGAACACAAAGAAGGTCGCGCAATACGCTTGCAAACCGCCGTGGAGCTGCATACCGTTGGCAATTGCCGCCATTGCGTGTTCACGGATACCGTAGTGCATATTTCTGCCCGCATAATTTTCTTTGGAGAAATACCCAAACTTCACCTCGTCCGTGTCCTTCATTTCCGAAAGGTTGGAAGGACCAAGGTCGGCAGAACCGCCGATGAGCTGGGGCATGTATGCGGCGAGCTTGTTAAGCACTTGCGCGGAAGTTTGACGGGTAGCCATAGGCTTTGCAAAATCGTACAAGCCTTCGATTTCGTCGAAGTTGGGTTTTTCGCCTGCCATTACCGCTTTGTATTCAGCCGCAAGTTCGGGGTAAGCCGCTTCGTATTCCGCAAACATCTTTTCCCATTCCGCCTGCGCAAGGGCACCTGCCTGACCTGCCGTTTTGCAATGTGCATACACTTCTTCGGGGCATTCGAAGGGGGGATATTCCCAGCCAAGCTTTTCTTTGGATTTTTGCAGGTTGTCCGCGCCAAGGGGAGCGCCGTGGCATTTTGCCGTATCCTGCAAGGGAGAGCCGAAGCCGATGTTGGTCTTGCAGATGATGATAGACGGCTTATCCGTGCGAGCTTTCGCTTTTTCGATTGCCGCGGAAAGGGTAGCGACGTCATCTACGCTGTCTCCCGTAAGATCTACGTGCAACACCTGCCAGTTCTGCGCCGCAAAGCGCGCGCCTACGTGTTCTTTAAAGGTAACGTCCGTATCCCCTTCGATCGTGATTTCGTTGTCGTCGTAAAGAAGAATGAGCTTCCCAAGTCCCATCGTGCCCGCAAAGGACGCCGCTTCGTAGGAAATACCTTCTTCCAGACACCCGTCGCCGCAAATCGCATAGGTGTAGTGATCTACGATATCGTAGCCGGGTTTGTTATATCTTGCCGCAAGGTGTGCTTCCGCGAGTGCCATACCTACCGCGTTGGCGATACCCTGTCCCAAGGGGCCCGTGGTCGTTTCTACGCCCGCCGTATGACCGTATTCGGGGTGGCCGGGAGTCTTCGAACCAAGCTGACGGAACTGCTTTAAGTCGTCCATACTCAAACCCATTCCGTATAAGTGGAAAAGGGAGTAGTTAAGCATAGAGCCGTGTCCCGCGGAAAGAATGAATCTGTCGCGGTTATCCCACGTAAGGTCTGCGGGATTGAATTTCAGAAAATTCTGAAAAAGGGTGTAGCCGATCGGGGCGCAGCCCATGGGCAAGCCAGGGTGTCCGGATTTTGCTTTGTCGATCGCTTCCGCGGACAAAATTCTGATCGCGTTGATGGTAGTTTTCTGTACGTCCATTATATATTCTCCTAAAAAAGTTTGCTATGTATAGTGTGTGATAAAAATCAGTTTTTCAAATCTTCCACGCAAAGCTGCTCGGCAATTTCTTTCTTTTCATTGCCCAAGGGCAAGCTCAATTGCTCGGCTTCTTCGCACTTTTCCTGCTCCGTGTTTTCCGCTTCCTTTGCAAAAAGGAAAGAGAGTGCGGCGCGGTGCGCTTTGAGATGATTGATGAGCTTTTGGCGCTCTGCTTCAATGCCTTCCTGTAAAGGCGTGATATCCAAGAAAGGATACTGCTGCAGGAAGCGGTAAAGCTCCTTTGCCATTTTCAGCACGCCCGCTTCGTCGTCGCTTTCCATATTGATGGGCAAGATAGGTTCGTGCAGGCTCATGCGGAGCAGCGTCCAGCCCTTGCCGTGGCTTTCGTCGTAATTTACGCGGCAACCCTCGTAGTTGTCGGGCGCGGGGTCTGCGTAGGGCAGAGCCTTTGCGTGCGCTTCAAATTCTTGGAGCACGTGCTCGCCGAGCATTTTAAAATCGCACCCCGGAATAAAGCGCAGGCGCACTTCAAGCGCCGTTTTGGGCATTTCCAGCTCCGCGATGAGATCGCCGAGCTCCTTGCCTTCCTTTGCCGCATTCGCAAGCGCGATGAGAAGGCGGGTGATAAGGTATGCGCCGTCGTCTAAGAAATAGTTTTCCATCAAAGCGGCGTGCCCGCTCGTTTCGATAGCAAGGGGGGCGTATTCGCCTTCCGCGTTCAGACGGAGCGCTTCGTTGATGACGTTTTTATAACCGCGTTTAAAGCGGTGATGTTTGCCGCCTTTTTGCGCGATGAATTTTGCCAAACCGTCGGAAGTAACCGAATCGGTAACGATCGTACCCGCTTTTTCCGAAAGCAGGATTGCGGAAATGAGCGCAATCAAACGGTTGCGGTTGATTTCCGTGCCGTCCTTATCCACAGCGCCCGCTCTATCTACGTCCGTATCGAAGATGATACCAAAGTCCGCGCCCGCAGCCGTTACCGCTTGGCAAACGGACTCCATTGCCGCTTTATTTTCGGGATTGGGGATATGGTTAGGGAAAGTGCCGTCGGGTTCTAAGAACTGCGAGCCTTCGGTATCCGCACCGAGCACGGCAAGCACCTTATCGGCGAAAAATCCGCCCGCGCCGTTGCCTGCATCGACGACGATTTTTTTGCCTGCAAGGGGAGTTTCTTCGCCTGTTGCTTGGCGGACTTTTTCCACCAAGGAAGCCGCGTAGGCGTCAAGATAGGGCGCGTCCGTTCTTTTACCCGCTTTGCCTTGGGTAAAGCGGTAGCTTGCCGCCCAAGAAAGGATTTCTTTTACGTCGCCGCTTTCTAAGCCGCCGTTTTGGGAAAAGAATTTCATGCCGTTGCGGTGGAAGGGCAAATGGCTTGCCGTAATCATGATCGAGCCGTGGCAGGGAGCTCCTGCGAATTTTTCGTCTTTCAAAAGCATAAACATGGAAGGGGTGGTAGAAAGCCCCGTAACGATTGCGTTATGCCCCGTGGAAAGGATCCCGCGCGCCGCCGCTTCGCAAAGAGCGGGGGAAGAGATACGGGAATCGTGTCCGATGGCGATATTCACCGTGCTATTGCCCGTATGTGAAACGAGCCATACGCAGAAAGCTTTGGCGATATTCTCCACCGCTTCTTCCGTCAAATTTACGGGCTCGCCCGCTACGCCTTCGCTGGCTACGCCGCGAACGTCCGTTCCGTTTCTGAGATTTGCATAATCCGTTGCCGTCATTTTTCCGCTCCTTATCATCGGGTTTTGCCCTGCGCGCCATGCGCGCGCGTGTGAACATATATTTATTATAACTTTTTTTGCGCTTTTTTTCAAGCTTTTGACGGATAAAAGTTTGCACTTTTTCAAAATATTTTCTTTTGTAAAAAAAATGCAACAAAAACGGATTTTTTTTGGAATTTCCTTGACTTAAAAGTATAAGAGTGATAAAATAATATAGATATTATCACCAAAGGAGAAGACAAATGGCTTTATTTGAAGTATCCAGCGATTCGACCTGTGATCTTAAAAAAGAATACCGAGAAAAAAGAAATATATGGTTTACTCCCTTGACCTTTACCATGGAAAAGGACGGAAATATCGAAGAAGGGCTCGATAATTTTCAGAAGGAAGAAGAGTACGTAGAATTCTATGAAAAAGTAGCTGCAGGGTATTTCCCCCGCACGGCAAAGCTCAACTATGAAGCACACATGGAACACTTCACCAAAATGGCAAAGGCGGGCGTGAAGACCGCGCTGCATTTCATGATTTCTTCGGGGCTTGCAAACACCGTGGAAATTACCCGTCAGGCGGCGGAAGATATTAAAAAGGAATATCCTGATTTTACCGTATATGCGGTCGATCCCTTGACGGCGACGATCGGTCAGGGCGCTTTGGTTATGTTGGCGGCGGATTGCCGCGATAAGGGCATGACGGCGGAAGAAACGTACGAATATTTGATGCAGGTGCGTCAGCGCATTCAGCATTGCATTATCCCCAACGATTTGTTCTATCTCAAAAAGGGCGGACGGGTATCGGCGGCTTCGGCGGCGTTCGGTACGATGTTGAACATCAAGCCTATGCTCACCTTCGACGAGGAAGGAAAATTGAAGGTTTTGGAAAAATGCAAGGGCATGAAAAAAGCCTTCTCGCGCGTGCTGGAACACATGAGCAAGGCACCCATGGACGAGAATAAGCTCGCTGTGGTCGTGCATACGAACAACGAAAAGGGCGCAAACGAGCTTGCTTCGCTCATCGAAGCGCATACGGGTATAAGACCGCTCGTTACCATTATGGGGCCTGTCATCGGCTCGCACGTAGGGCCCGGTTCGGTGTCTTGCGGTTGGGTATCGACGAAGACCCGCGCGGAACTCCACAAAGAATTATCGTAATCTAAAACGGCGCACAGCGCCGTTTTTTCTTGGGATTTTTGTGTAAAAATATATATATTTTTCTTGCAAAAGCCTTGCTTTATTACGCAAGATTTGATACAATTAAAGAAAAGAATAAAAGGAGACTTTTTATGACGTACGAAAACGCAAAAGCATTATTGGAAGCAAAAGGGCAGACGCAGCTGTTGAAATATTACGACGAACTGGACGAAGCGGGCAAAGCGAACCTTCTCGAAGCGATTGGCAATATCGATTGGAGCTTTGAAGAAGCGCTTGCAAACCCTACGGACATGAGCGGCAAGGGCCGTGATATCCGTCCTATTTCGGGGCTTCGCCGTACGGAGATCGAAAAGGATCTTGCAAAATACGAAGAAACGGGTGTTGCCGCAATCAAAGCGGGCAAGGTGGCGGCGGTGCTCCTTGCAGGCGGTATGGGTACTCGTCTTGGGGTGGACGGTCCCAAGGGTGCGTACAATATCGGCGTTACCAAGCCTTTGTATATTTTCGAACAGCAGATGAGAAATCTCATGGAAGTAACGGATAAGTGCGGCGCTACCGTACCCGTATATATCATGACGAGCGATAAAAACCACGCGCAGACGGTGGCGTTCTGGAAAGAACATAATTACTTCGGATATCCCGAATCGGAAATCAAGTTCTTCAAGCAGGAAATGGCACCCGCAGTGGATTACGACGGGAAAATTATTCTTGAACGCAAGGATACCCCCGCGCTTTCGCCCAACGGCAACGGCGGTTGGTTTAGCTCCATGATGAAGGCGGGGCTTGGCGAAGACTTGAAAAAGCGCGGCGTGGAATGGCTGAATATCTACGCGGTGGATAACGTATTGCAGCGTATTGCCGACCCCGTATTCGTAGGCGCAACGATTTTGAGCGGTGTGAACTGCGGCGCGAAGGTTATTTGCAAGAACGACCCTTACGAAAAGGTAGGCGTACTTTGCATGGACGGCGATCAGCCTGATATCATCGAATACTATGAGCTTACGGACGAAATGGCGAACCAAAAGGACGAAAACGGCGACTATGCGTACGTGTTCGGCGTAATCTTGAATTATCTGTTCCGTCTTTCCAAGCTGGAAGAGATCGTAAACGACAAGATCCCCGTACATATCGTAGAGAAGAAGATCGAATGCCTTTGCGAAGACGGCGTTACGAGAAAGCCCGATAAAGAAAACGGTAAAAAGTTTGAAACGCTCGCGGTCGATCTCATCAAACCCATGGGCAGCGTATTGCCCTTCGAAGTCGTGCGTGAAAAGGAATTTGCGCCCATAAAAAATAAGACGGGCGTAGATAGCGTGGAATCCGCACGCGAGCTTCTCAAAGGCAACGGAGTAATTTTGTAATGGCAACCGAGCTGGAAGGGAATGAAAAACTGCAACGGTTTATTCAGCTGCTTGCCGATTTAAACCGCGAAGCGGTGCAAATGATAAAGACGGGCAATTTGGAGCTTCTCTACGAGATGAACGATACCGTGGAAGAAATGTACTCCATTCAGCACGAAGGCACGGAAGACGCTTATACGGCGATTGAAGAAGACGCGCAGGTGATCTATCAGAATTTTAACGCTATGGTTACCATGGTGCAGAGCAACGAACAGGAAACGCTCGATCAAGCGACTTCGGTTGCGCTCAAAAAGTTCTTGCATAATATCTTCGACGCAAACGTCCGTATCGTAGTTGCCTATGGCTTAGTATAACGAAAAATAAGAAAAAGAGACGCCCATGTACGAGATGAGCGTCTTTTTTTTGTTAAAAAATGTTGCCGAGCGTTAGGGTGTAGCCCTTGGGTACGTTTTCCGAAAGCCCTAAGATGACTTCGATTTTGGGCAGGGCGCTCTTATAGTCTTCCACGTAGATGAACCCGATGGCTTCGTCCAGCTGATAATCGATCTCGTACAAGACGGTGTGAGGGATCCACACGTGCATGACGATTTTGTGTTTATCCCAAAACTCCCGCATGGATAGCCCGTCGTTGTAGGAAACGGTGCCCAGCTCGGTCTTGGATTTAAGCGTATGCAGGGCGGTATAAAATTCTTCAAATTTGCGCTGTACGTAGTTGGCTTCGTAGAAGGATAAACCAAGCAAGAGCGCAAGGGTGATAAAAGCGCTTACAATCGTTCGTATCATGTCCGTATTCTCCAAAGTTTTACCATAGTTGTTTCTCCCATTCCAAGCGGAACACCTTATATTTTTTGCCCCGTTCCTGCCAATAGATTTTGCCCGTTCCGTCCACCGTCATGATCAGCGTGTTTTTCTCGTCCTTACCGCCGTGCTCTCGCAAAGCGTCTAAAAAATATTCCTTTGTGCGCTTGGTGAGCGAGACATTCTTCTCGTCGAACTTTCCTTCGTCAATGAGAACGACGGGCAGGGAAGTTTGCAGGCTTTGATAATCCTTTTTGGGGAGCGCGGAAAAAGTGCCTTCCGATTCGTACAGCGCATACTCTACCGCGTCCAAGGAAAAATAGCCTTCCACGCGCAGGCTTTCGATTAAATCGGTTACGTCCAGATTGTTCTTTTTTAACTGCGTATCATCTACGCCGTTTCGATTTAAAACGATACTCGGCGTACCGCTTAAAACGGATTTTGCGCCGCGAACGCTCAAATCGATAACGCATACTACTTGATGTAGGAGATACACGGTGAGAATGGCGACAATTCCGTACAAAAGGGGAATGGACGTGTCGCCCATGGGAATGCACGCAAGCTCCGCGATGATGAGCGTGATAACCAGCTCGTAGGGCTGCATTTCCCCGATCTGCCGCTTGCCCATAAGCCGCATAACGATAAAAAGGGTGATAAAAATGATGGTCGTGCGGATAATGATAAGTCCCATACGGTTATTTTGCGTGAACGGCAAAAAAGTATGCGCAAACGCTTGCTTTTTGACAAATAAAGGGGTATAATAAGGAAAAAGTAAGAGTAGCCTTTTGCGCGTAAAGTGCTGCCGAACGGGACGTTGTCGGCGGACGAAAGGAAATTTTCCTGCGGTGCGAAGGCGCGTCCGCTACAATACGAGCCACCCATGTACGCGTTGAACGCGGAAAACGGCTCAAAATTACTGCGCGGACCTCTCAAAAGGAGGTTTTTATTATGTCCGAAAGTCAATCGGAGCAAAAGGCTTGGAAGCGTTTTCTCTTTTCCGAAACCTTGGCGGGGAAGAACAAGAGCCACAAGATTACCTATATCGCGGTGATGACGGCGCTCATCGTCGTGGCGAATATGTTTTTCGAGTTTAAGCTTGCGGAAACGCAATTTTCGTTGACGCTGGTGATATCGGCGCTCACGGGCATACTGATCGGTCCCGTTTTTGGCTTTGTTGCTTGCTTTTTGGGAGATCTGGTAGGATTTTTATATCATTCCGCGGGGTTTGCTTATCTGCCGTGGATCGGTATTTCAATGGGGCTGACCGCCGCGATCGCGGGTGCCGTTGTCAACGGCTTGCGCAGCGAAAAACGCGGTTTCCTGTATTGCAAGCTTGCTTTGGTAAGTCTGCTGACTTTTTGTATTTGTACCGTAGCGATCAACACGACGGCGTTTTGGCTGCTCTATTCCAAGGTGGATTACGGCACGTATCTTATTTCCCGCCTGTTCGTGCAAGGGCAGATTTGGAACAGTCTTTTCAATTACGTGCTGCTTTTTATTTCCGTGCCTGCGCTCAAACGCTTGAAAATCGTGCGCTAACAGTGAAAATTCCATAAAATTTAAGAAAAGTCGTCAGAGAGTTGTTGACGGCTTTTTATTATTATGCTATAATAATAAAAGCGGTAAAAAAAGTTCAAGGAGAACTATTATGAACCTTTCTCAACTGTTAGCGCGCTATTTCACGGTGTTTGGAATCACCATTCACTGGTACGGCGTGATTATCGTGTGCGGAATGATCTTGGCGTTTTTCGTCATATCGTTGCTCTTTAAGCGCAGAAATATGTCGTCCGACCTGTTCATGACCTATTTTGTCATCTGTCTTCCCATTGCAGTCGTTTGTACGCGCCTGTTTTACTGTATCACGGACGGCGTGCCCTTCAAAGACTGGTGGAGAATTCAAGACGGCGGTTTGGCGATTACGGGCGGTATCATTGGCGGGCTTTTGAGCGTTATCGGCGTAAGCTATTTCAAAAAAGTTAATTTCTTCCGCGCGGGGGACTGTATCGTCGTCGGGCTCTTGCTCGCGCAGTCGATTGGGCGCTGGGGGAACTTTGTCAACCAAGAAGTGTTCGGCGGTCCCGTTACCAACGAAGCTCTGCAATTTTTCCCGTTTGCGGTGCATATCACCGACTCCCCCGTTGCGCCCGACGGGTGGTATTACGCGTTCTTTTTCTACGAGAGCATGGTAACGCTGACCGCGTCTATACTCCTGTTCTTGAACGCTTGGTTTAATCCCAAAAAACCCAACGGCGTTAACACGGCATGCTATTTTATCGTTTACGGCTTGACGCGTACGATCATGGAGCCTTTGCGTTATCAAGGCTTTATTTTGAGCGGCGGCGGTGTGCCTTGGTCTTTGGTATTTGCAATCGCACAGCTCGTGTTCGGGTTGAGCTTGCTCGCGTTCGTACTCGTTCGAAATTATAAGAAAGAAGGCAAGCTTATCGGCTCGAAAACGGGCGATCCTTACGGTATCACCAAGTTCATAGGGGATACCAAAACGGAAGTGGCGTACTTTAACAACGTGAATATGATGTGTTCCATCTATCCCGACAACTTCGTGGAAAAGACGGTGGCAAAAGAAGAAAAACAAGAAGAAAAACAAGAAGAAAAGGAGAAGGAAGAATGAGAAATCTTACTCTTTTAACGGACTTGTACCAGCTTACGATGGGGTACGGCTTTTATAAAAACGGAAAGCATGAAGAAACGGTTACCTTCGATTTGTTTTTCCGCCGCAGGGAACTCATCACCTATTCCATTGCCGCAGGGCTTGAACAGGCGATGGATTATCTTTTGAACTGGCGGTTTGACGACGAGGATATCGCGTATCTCCGTTCGCTGAATCTCTTTGACGAAGGTTTTTTGGAATACTTGAAAAACATGAAATTCACGGGGGACGTGTATGCGGTGAGAGAAGGCGAGCCGGTATTCCCCGGCGAGCCGATTTTGACGGTAAAAGCGCCCCTTATTCAAGCGCAGTTTGCGGAAACCGCGCTCCTGAACATCATCAACCACCAAACGCTGATCGCGACCAAGTCTTCCAAGATTTGCCGCGCAACGGGGGGCAAGGGCGCAGTGATGGAGTTCGGTCTGCGCAGAGCGCAAGGCCCCGACGCGGGGATCTACGGTGCGAGAGCGGCAATCATCGGCGGGTGTTCTTCCACTTCCAACGTAATCGCGGGGCAAATGTTTAAAGTTCCCGTAGCGGGTACGATGGCGCACAGCTTCGTCATGGACTATCCCACTGAATACGAAGCTTTCCGCGCGTATGCAAACGCGTACCCCGATAGCTGTATGCTGCTTGTCGATACCTACGACACGCTTCGGAGCGGCGTTCCCAATGCCATTAAGGTGTTTGAAGAACTCCGTGCGGCGGGGCATAAACCCAAGGGCATACGCTTGGATAGCGGCGACTTGGCGTATCTTTCCAAAAAAGCGCGCAAAATGTTAGACGACGCGGGTTTCCCCGACGCACTCATCTGCGTTTCGGGAGATTTGGACGAACGGCTTATCAACTCCCTGTTACAGCAGGGTGCGAAAATCGATTCGTGGGGGATTGGTACGAAACTTATTACTTCGGAAGATCTGCCTTCGCTCGGCGGGGTATATAAGCTGTCTTCCGTCATCGGCGAGAACGGCGAAAGTACGCCCAAGATCAAGCTTTCGGACAACCATGCAAAGATCACCAACCCCGGCTTTAAGAGCCTGTACCGCTTGTACGACAAGGCAAACGGCATGGCGATTGCCGACCTTATCACCTTGCACGACGAAGAGATAAAGGAAGACGAACCGCTGACCCTGTTCCACCCCGTGGAAACTTGGAAACAGCACGAAGTGGAAAATTTCCGCGTAGAGCCATTGCAGCATACGATCGTAAAGGACGGCAAGCTGGTTTATACCTTCCCGCACATTCAACAGGTGCAAGCGTTCTCAAAGGCACAGCTTTCCAAGTTCTGGGAAGAATATCTGCGTTTGGATTTGCCGCAGCTCTATAAGGTCGATCTTTCGGATAAACTTCATGCGTTAAAGATCGGCATGATCGACAGCATTCGTCAGAACAACTCCCAAAAAGGAAAGGAGAAGAAATGAAAAAAGAAGAAATTTTGACAAAGGACGGGGGCAAGTATTCGCTCAAAGGCTCTTCGCTGTGGGGCGTGCTCGTGTTTGCGCTGTTGCTCCTTGTCGATATGCTAACCAAAATCGTGGCGGACGCCTACTTTTCGCAGGACGGTGCGCCCGAACGAATTGCGCTGATCAAAGGGTCTTTGGAGCTTTGTATCGCGTATAACCGCGGTATTTCGTTCAGTATCGGCTCGAATGCACCCATGGGCGCAAAGATTGCGCTCGTTGCGGGTACGGGCGTACTGTTCGTAGTCTTTGCAATCGTGTATTTCAAAATCGACAAACGCCGCAGTTGGCTTCGTTGGGCGCTCGTGTTCATCGTGGCGGGGGGCGTAGGCAATCTCATCGACAGAGTGTATTATCAGGTATGGGACCCCGCGAGTTTTCCCGCGGGCGTGCGCGACATGGTGCGCTTGAAGATTTTTGCGTTCGACTTCGGAGTTTGCAATTTTGCGGACTTCTTTATCGTCGGCGGAGCGATCGCGCTCATGCTTGCCATGCTCTTCTTTGACGGCGGGGCGATGTTCCCTTTGACGAAAAAATATAAAGCGCTGGCAAAGGAAGAAGAACGAAAGGAAGAAGAGAAAAAAGCGGAAAAGAGCCGCCG